>PBMZ01000179.1 GCA_002722955.1 Planctomycetaceae bacterium
CAATCCCTCGCTCACGCGTCGGGTTACTATTGGCCGGATCGTTGAATGCGGTCTGGCGCTGATGTAAGATTCAACGAATCTGAAACAGCCGGGCATGTACGGAGGCGGCCACGTGGAATTGCAAAAGAACAATATCTACCAGGGTGATTGCATCACCTCATTAAAGAAGCTTGATCAAGGCTGTGTCGACTTGGTCTTTGCCGACCCGCCATTCAATATCGGCTATGAATACGACGTCTACGATGATGCCAAGGACGCCAACGACTATTTAAGTTGGAGTCGCCAATGGATGGGTGAAGTGCATCGTGTGCTGAAGCCGAACGGCACTTTCTGGCTGGCGATCGGCGACGAATTCGCTGCTGAACTAAAGATTGAAGCGCAGAAGCTTGGCTTTCACTGCCGCACGTGGGTTATCTGGTATTACACATTCGGTGTCAATTGTAGGAACGGCTTTAGTCGCTCGCACACTCACTTGTTCCACTTCGTGAAAGACAAGCAAGATTTCACATTCAATCGGATGAATCCTGAGGTGCGCGTTAAGTCGGCTCGGGAGTTGGTCTATGCTGACAATCGAGCTAATCCGAATGGTCGCTTGCCAGACAACACCTGGATCACTCGTCCGCAAGACGCGCCGTTTTTCTTGAGCTTCAACCCGAATCACGACACATGGTATTTCGCGCGAGTTGCCGGAACGTTTAAGGAACGCGAAGGTTTTCACGGCTGCCAAATGCCCGAACAGTTGCTGGCGCGAATCATTCGTATTTCCAGCCGTCCGCAAGACCTAGTCTTGGATCCATTTTCTGGAAGTGGCACGACGGCTAGTGTCTCTAAAAAGCTTGGGCGGCAATGGCTCGGGTTTGAGCTTTCCGATCAGTACGTGACATTCATCAACGATCGATTGGCAAAGACCAATATTGGCGACGACATCGATGGTCCGGAGGATCCGCTTCAGAGTGCTCCCAGCACTTCGAAAGGAAAGCGACGTAAGAAGCCCTTCGATCAAGAGACCGAAAAAGCAGTCATCGAAGCTTTCGAGAACTCAGGGCAAGGCTATCCCGCCGATTACGTTTTGTGCGATGAGGACTTGAACAAGGATTTTGTTTCCGACTGTCGCAGTCGCGGTCTTGGTGGTAGCGGCTACATTTGGAATCGGTATCTGCTGCAGCTGAGAAAAGCGGGCAAGCTGCCCAAATCCAAGATTCGGCCCGCCAACATCACGTCAGCACAAATGGACCAATTCGGATATGCCAGCGAAGTCGCGTGGCGGTTGTTGGCCATTGATTATCGAAAAACGCTCGACGATATCCTGTGCTCACCCGAATTTGCTGAAGAGTTTGATCGGCTGGCCTCTGAATTTGGGCCGGTAAACACAGACGTGACATCCCTTGATTATCGCCGCGCGGCTCTTGCGATTCGTAAGCGTTCTCATAGTGCTCGGCATTTTGCCTCAAAGAAATTCAGCAACTGGATTCAACGGCGACGCGAGCTGCCTCGAATCAAAATCGACGATTCATTGACTCAATTGGAAAGACCCGGCGTGTTTGTCCTGTTTGCTGGCGACGTCGGTTTCTACGCCGGAGAGAGCGAGAACATTCGCGAGCGCGTCGAACATGCCATGGGCAACGAGCACTGGAGTGGGCTGGAGCCAGATTCCATCGGCTTCGTTGAAAACAGTGAAGGACTGGCAACGAAATATGCATTGAAGTCCGCGCTTGCTCAGCGAGAGCATCCGTTGCTGAATTGCCGCTTATTGATGCACGAGTCAGAGTTGTCAAAGCGGCACTAAGGAAACCTCACCTCGGCGGAAAGCTCACCTTGCGAGTGATGGCTACTTTGCGGCCAACTTATACTCTTCCGGAGTCAACACGCAGCGGAAGCCGCAATGGAATGATCCCGCAACCGGCTCGCCCTTCATGCGAGATGAGCAGCGATAGCCGATGCAGTAGTTCGAACTACACATGAACGAGCCGCCGCGTTGGACTCGTTTGGGAATGCCCGGCTCTTGGGGATCGAAGCTCTCGGCCGGTCCGAACGGATCACGACTCGGGCTGTGTTCGTAATAGTCTGGGCGATAGAAGTCAAAGCACCACTCCCAAACATTGCCCGACATATCGTACAAGCCAAACTTGTTCGGCGGGAAACTCTTTACGGGCGCCGTCGCTTCAAAGCCATCTAGCAGTTTGTTGTCGTAAGGAAACTCACCCTGCCAGATGTTTTGCATCCACTTGCCATCAGGCATCTGTTCGTTGCCCCACGGATAAGTGTCTCGTTTAGCGCCCCCGCGAGAGGCCTTTTCCCATTCCGCCTCTGTGGGAAGACGTTTGCCGGCCCATTTGCAGTATTCGACCGCATCCGTCCATGAGACGTGCACAACGGGATGGTCCAAGCGACCCTCCAGCGTCGAGTCGGGACCGTCAGGCATTCTCCAGTTGGCGCCTTGACGATATTGCCAAATGTGGTAAGGCCAATTGGGCGATTCCTTCTTGGCCTGTTCAACCATCTTGCGATCAAAGTTTGGGTTAAAACAAATCGAACCCGGAACGAGATTCTCTTCGGGGATCTTGCTGATGTCATCGATCAGCCCCGCGAACTCTTCACGTTTTGGCTTTCGCTCGGCGACCGTGATGTAACCAGTGGCTTCCGTAAATTCCAAAAACTGCGCGTTGGTGACTTCAGTCTCGTCCATCCAGAAGCCATCAACGGTCACCTCATGAGCCGGCTTTTCGTCTTGTTGCTTGGATTCGTCATTGCCCATGACGAAGGAGCCACCGGGAATCCAAACCATACCCTTGGGTGTTGGATGAGGTTCGTCAACAATGACATCGCTGGATTTGGACGAACCGGTCGAGCCGTTGTTGGGATTCTCCGGATCGGATTCCGCGACTGGAACAGTGGGATCAACACCCGAATCTGTTGGTGCCGCAACGGCAAAAATCAGCACTCCAATTGCCGAAACCAGCGCTACGGTGGACAATATGACTTTCCCGGACATTGCGGGACGCTCCTTTGATTCGTTCAGTGTTTGCCGGACGAAATGGGCTTCGTCCGACGATTTCGGACCATTCATTGTACAAGCTTCGTTTTCTAAGAACACTCAATGTCGACACTTTCGTTGAACTTACCGACCATTCAGAACTGGAGTTGCCACAGCTGTGGGGGCTGCTGCCGTCAGCACTTGATCGAATTGACCGAAGAGGAACGGCAGCGGATCATCGAACAAAACTGGACGGAAGCGGACGGTATTCCCGCCGATCAACCTGTGATGGTGAAGATGAGTCGCATGCCGTGGAGCAAAACTTATCGACTTGGCCATCAACCCGATGGAGCCTGCGTGTTCTTGGACGACGAAGGGCTTTGCCGAATTCATGCAAAGTTCGGGGAAGCAGCGAAGCCTTGGCCTTGTCGAATCTATCCGTTTGCCTTTCACCCAGCTGGGAAAACGCTGACGGTCAGCTTGCGATACAGCTGCCCTTCGGTTGTTTCCAATTTGGGCCAAGCGGTCTCAAAGCAAGGCAAGTCGCTGAAGGAGATGACTCGCGCCGTTGTGCCGGATGGCGTCGAGAAGATACCGGCTCCGAAAGTCTCACCGCGTGGGACAGTTGAGTGGAATGACTTTCATCAGTTCATCGATGCTCTGGACCAAACCTTTGCTGGCAACGCAACATTCACAGTGAAGCTGTTGCAAGCACTGTATTGGTTGAACGTTCTTGAGAATGCTCACTTCGGCTTGGTGAACGGATCGCGATTAACCGAGCTATTGAGCATCATCACAGAAGCAGCCAGAGCGGATCTTACGGAAGACCAGTTGACGATCGAGCAACCTCGAAAAGCCGGGCGTTTACAGTTTCGAATGCTTGCCGCGCAATATGCCCGTAAAGATACACTGGTTGATTTAGAGTCCGGCGTCAGTGGACGGATTAAATTATTGAAAGCGGCGTTCCGATTTGCTCGGGGCAAGGGCACGATCCCTCCGCTTCAGGAAGCGTTCAAAGAGATCGAATTCGCTAGCCTCGAGCGACCGTTTGGCGGTTTGACAGATGAAGCTGACGAGATATTCACTCGTTATTTTCGAGTCAAAATTCGCGGCATCCATTTCTGCGGGCGGGCTTATTATGACTTACCAATGATCGAGGGATTCCGCAGCCTTGCTTTGATTTACCCTTCAATCATGTGGCTTTCTCGCTGGCTGGCCGCTGGTGACGGTCGAGACGAATTGACAACGGACGACATCAGTCAAGCCATTACGATCGCCGACCATTACCACGCCTACTCGCCGGCCTTTGGTCAAATGAGTTTCCGCCGCCGGGTCAAGCTGCTAGCGCAAACGGGCGACTTGCAACGACTCTGTCTTTGGTACTCGCAGTAAGCCCGTCGTATGACTCGCAATCACAAGCGATCCATCAATCGATCCACGCGCCGCAGGTAAACTTGCGAAAGCACCAACCAAGCGCTGGTGAAGAGGATGATATGGCATGTGATCGCCCAACTGGGTTCTTGAGTTCGAGGCGAATAGAAGCCACGCACGAACACGGGTGGGCTGGTGATGTAAGAGATGTCACCAGCGAAGATCACCGGTGAAAAGCTGACAGCAGCACAAACGGCTAGCGTCAATAGTATGGCAACGACGTATTGCCGGATCAGTGTCCCCAGCCACAGTGACAGCCACATCACAAGGCGTGGATAGACAACTAATGCAAAGATAGCTGCAAGCAGAAACTCCATGGTCCCACTGAAGTCGGCGCGTTCCCAACGCCAATAAGCCTCGAACGCCACGCATGTTACCAGCAGCACACTGAATAGATTGATCGTCTTGCGAACCTCGAACAGTTTCTGATGGATCAAATCTCTGCCCGTGATTGGCAAGGTGAGCAAGAGGTTCAAAGTTTCATGCGATCGTTCGGTCTGAATAACAGAACACGCTTTGATACAGATTGATGGATACATCACCATGCTGGCTAGAAAGAAGAATATGATTGTCGATCCTGCCGAAGAGCCACCTCGGTCAAGTAAGAGGCAAATCATTATCAACAACGGCAAGATCAGCCACACGCCAGTTCGAAGCAAGAAATTCCCACGCGTCTGCGAACGTAATGATCGCTCGCGCCACTCGATTGGCTTCACGGTTGGCACGTCGCGTTTGCGGACGATCCAACGTTGTAGCTTCTCTTCCAACACATCCTTGGGGACGAATTCTTCAGAGTCGTAGAAAATGTCGGCGCGAGCGCTCTCTTTAGACGCCTCTTGAAGCTTCAATAGCCCACCATAGCCAAACGCGAAGGTAACTGAGATAAAGATCAGATAGCCAACCAGGGCAACCCCAAAGGCAATCGGCCCGGACAGAGCAACCCAGATACCAAACCACCCGATAAGAGCCAAGAAGTAGGACAATCCAAAGGCTTTGATACTAGTCTGAGAGGATGCCGAACACGCCACACCAGAAACAGCTATCCGAGCCGACTCGACCAGCAGCAAGGCCACGGCCGTCCACAACGAATACTGCGTGATGCCACCAAGCGAATAGGCCAGCGCAGCAAGCGGCATGGAAATCAGCAGCAATGTCCACATCGGCACCAGCGAGCTAAGCACTTTCTCAAGGATGATCGCCGAAGGGCTGAGCTTCGTGGTCATCAAGATGTCCAGCGTCCCCATTTCCCGCTCATGCACAATCGTTGTGCTGGCAAAAGCTGGCAAGAAAATATACATGCCCACAACTTGCCACAGAAATAGCTTGTCAAAGATCAGTCGTCCGTAGCCCAAGACGGCAAATGCGTCATCGGCTGCCAAGCTTTGAAAAACCTCAAGCGTGCTATAAATGACCAAGCCAAAGAAGAACAGCGCGTAGTGCGTACGAACGATGTAAGTTCGCAGTCGATTCGATTGCTCGATCAATTCCTTCTTCAATAGCGGGATGTCGAATCGATGCATTGGTGTGGCGGAATCCCCCGACGACCTATACTTCGCCAAGATCCGTTTCCTCTTGCAGGAACTGAGCGATCTCGGGACCAATTTCCTCGACGATGGCGTACTTACCCTCGGCCCATCGATACAAATCGACGTTGCGGCACCGTTCACTACAGAAAGGAAACAACTCTGATATCTTGCCGGGCTCAAATGGCAATTCGCGCTCGCAGACGGGACAAGTTTGACGCTTGATCATAAAGCACTAGAAACACGTAAGAGATTCGGCCCGTGGAGTCTTAATCTGGCGGTCACGAAAGCGTGGCTCGCTCTAGCCCATCAATTCCTTGACAGGGTGACCATCACAAAGCTTCATCGGACGCCCATCTGGAGTCGTATGGAAAGTATCCAGCGGAATACCAAGCTTCGCATAAACGGTCGCCGCGATGTCCTCGGGATAGTACGCCTTATCAACAGGCTTAGCACCGATATCGTCGGTTTCACCGAAGACTTGACCTTGCGGAGTTCCCGCACCAGAGAAGCAAGCGATTCCGGCCGTCGACCAGTGATCTCGACCTGCGGCCGAGTTGATCACGGGCGTGCGACCAAAGTCGGTCAACCACACAACCAATGTCGAGTCCAACAGTCCGCGGTCTTGCAGATCGATCAGTAATTGCGGAAACGCCTGATCCAGAGGAGGCAACAATTTCTTCAGACCAGTGAAGTTATTGCGGTGAGTATCCCAGCCGCCGCTCGTGACAGTTACAAAGCGAGAACCCGATTCGATCAATCGACGCGCCATCAGGCAACTTTGGCCAAGCGAAGTGCGACCGTACTGATCTCGCAATGCGTCCGGTTCTTTGCTCAAGTCAAACGCCTGTTGAGTCGCCGGCGATGTGATGATGCTAAACGCGTTTTGATAGTAATCGTCGATCGCTTGCAGCGCGTCTGGCTGCTTCTCTTGATTGCGTTGTAAGGTATCGATCGCCTTGAGCGCCGCTTGCCGTCGACCGATCCGGTCTAGCGTGATACCTTTGGGAGGCGTGACGTCTCGTACCGTGAAGCTCGAGCTATTCGGATCACCGGGCAATTCAAACGCGTTGTGGGCCAACCCCAAATAACCAGCCAAGCCACCGCCAAAACGGCGGTCGATGTTCGAGCCGACTTGAATGAATGGCGGCATGTTGTTGCGATAGCCGTGCTCTTTCGAGACAACCGAGCCAAAACATGGATAAGTGATCGACGGATTGAATCGACGCCCCGTCATCATGATCGCGTCGGCTGTTCCGTGGCTGCCGTTCTTGGGATTCAGGTTCCGCATCACCGAATAGCGTCCCAACTCTTTCGCAAACGTGGGCATCTGATCGGTAAATTTGATTCCGGGCAACGGCGTGTCGATCACACCAAAATCACCGCGGACATCAGCTTTTGCTTCCGGCTTGGGATCCAGCGTGTCGTGGTGGCTGGTACCGCCGCGGGTCCAGATTAGTATGCAATTGACATCGGACTTTTTCTCGGCGGCAACAGCTTGTTGGCGCAGAAAGCTGTCCAGAGTCAAACCCATCGCACCGATGGATCCAACCTGCAGCATAAAGTCGCGTCGATTCGAGTTTTCACAGTTAGAAGTCCTGCCAGGGAAAAGGTTGAGCATGATGACGTTGCTCCCTTTCACTTCGAAGTTTTCTGAACTCGTACCACTATTTTATCGGTCAACTGAGAACTAATAATTGTATCCGTTGATATGAACTGTGCCAACTCGAACAAGCCGATACGGGTAAGTCCCGATCGTTTTTGATCCGTCACGCCAAACGCTACAAACACCAATTCCTCGTTTAACACCCGCGCCTTTGGCTGAGCGTTAAACAAAACAGAAAGCAACATGAAGACTCAAGCCACAAGACTCAAAGACTAAATGAAAAGGGACCGCAATTGCTCACGGTCCCTTTCTCTTCAGGATTGAATTTTGCTGGCGAGGTCTCGCCAATCAGCTTGCTCGGGTGCTGAGAGGCGATTCGCTGGTTAGGTTACCAACCGAAGACCTGCAGCGCTGCAAGGGTCACTCCCCATAGTCCAGCGACTAAGAGGGATTTTGTCCGAGCACCCGTCTGACTTTCACGTGCTTTTTGGTCTTCTACCTGATCTCGGAGCTCGGCATTGATCCACGAAAGCAGCTCAACACTAAGTTCTGTCGATGCAGGGGCTAATGAAGCAATCATCAAGCTACGACTCCTAAAGGCGGGATGATTAAAGGTGGGATCGGGCTAATTGAGGCAACAGGAGTCAACGTTGCCAGCTTAAGAAAACTCTTTGCGATGACATCAACACGAACAAAGCGAATCAACTGTTGAACTGGATGTTCAAGAAGAACGCTTCCTCGCCTTGATAATCGATCACTCAAATCGTTCGCTCAATGCCAACAGCGATGATCATGCTGATCGCCTATTGAGCCCGGCAATGATAAGCATTGCGAACGCAGAATGCTTATCGAGGGTGGTTGAAGGCGTCTCGCCCAAGGACGGGACACAAGCAACCATGTTTTCGTTATCGGAAAGCCTGGTAAGCGAGCGAAATTGAATCGATCACAGAAACTCGAAACTTGGCAAAGCCTAGCCGCAGGAAAAGCGTGTGCCGATTGTGCACTCCATAACACACAGTCCATTTGCGTGCACTTTGCCTGTCAGAATGCCCTAACTCCCAGCCAGAGTGCCACTGGCCGGTGCCAATTCAACCGAAGTTGCAAGATGTTTTGCATTTTCCAATTGGTAGGAGGCCGATACTGAAGAAGTCGACTTGTATGTAAGGGTAGCTCTACGAGACGACGTCCTTGATTGTCGTCTGCGACGACTTCCCTCCAATCAGCCTAGGAACACAAATGCGTCAACTTGCATTTGTAGTAATTCTGTCATTGGCAGGATGCCAGTCCGCCCGCTTTGGTCAACAGGCCGAGAGTCCCTGGTGGAGCCCCTCCGGTCCTGCTCATTCCCAAGACGGATTCATCGACCAAGGTGGCAACGCCACGCCGGTTTACACTCCCGGCAGCCACCAAGTCCCTCACATCGTGAATCAAGGCCAACTGTATTCCAACGGCCCACCTTACTACGGCAATCCAGGTGGCTATGCCGCCTTTGGTGGCGGTCCGCAATACGGGCCGCCAATGCACAGAATCTCTTACCACAATCGATATCAGCCCGCCCCGCAGGCGCAATATCGAACACAGCCATCGTTTCGCTCTCCAGGAATTTCTTCCAGGCAATGCACGACCAGCGGCTGACGGCCCTGACTTTGTGTGTGGTTCACACACTCCGCAAGCCTTCGCACACTGAACAGACAAGCTCAAATCGTACCGCCGACCTTCAGAATTGTTGGACTCGCTGAATGAATCGAGACGATGTAATAGATTGCAACGATGTAATGGATTGCAACGATTGTATTTTTGATTAGACCGGCCAAGGAGGACGTGGAATCACGATCTCTCGCTGAGCGTTTCTGAGTGAATCTCACCCCGAAACCGGAATTTGCTGATTTCGACTGTACGTCAGATTTCTGATTTGATAAGGTTCCGAAACTAGCAGTTCCAGCCGGAGGACTTTAATCCTAAGTCCCTTCAGTCGCTGAACTTAGACGCTGGCAAGGAGGCCATCGTGAGCAACGTATCTAAGCAAGAAGAAGCCATCAAAGTCCAAATCCGTTGGCTCATTCGGCGAGATATGCCGGAAGTACTCGATATTGAACGGTCGAGTTTCGAGTTTGCGTGGACTGAAGAAGACTTTCTTTGTTGCTTGCGCCAGCGAAATTGCATTGGCATGGTCGCCGAATACAACCACAGCATCGTAGGTTTCATGATCTACGAGCTGCACAAATCCCGGCTACATATCTTGAACTTTGCCGTGGATGACGCTTTCCGACGCCGAGATGTCGGGGATCAAATGGTCGATAAGCTGATCGACAAGCTCTCGCAACAACGACGCAAGGAAATCTTGCTCGAAGTCCGAGAGACGAATCTCGACGCACAACTGTTCTTCAAGGATCAAGGTTTTCGAGCGGTTCGCGTTCTACGCGGCCACTACGACGACACGACCGAAGACGCATACGTGATGCGATATTGCCTCGATGAACATGACGAGGCCATGGGCTTCATGCCAAGCAACCGCATCGATAAGTACTACACCGACCCGATTCAAAACGACAGTTACGACAGCTACGAAGACGCTGCGTAAGGTGTAGTCGCCGCATACTTCTTAATGATTTACTGATGTGCTCTAGTTGCTGTCGTGAGACCGTGCGCTAGCTACAGATGGATGGCCTATAACCAATCCGTAGACGTGTAGCTTTGAAGCATCAAAAATGTTTCAAAAAATCAACAAAACTACAAACGTCTTAAACATCAAAATCTGACCTGCTCGATTTCTGGCCCAAACGTTTCTCGAATGAAACGTGCTGAACGCAACATTCGTAAAGGCGCGTTAAGCACTCTTTACAACTAGAATCCCGCATGCGGTTATGCGCCTCGCTCGGAGATCGCTGCCTGGATTCTTGATTTCTCGCTAAGTCGCTTTCTGCCAACCATTAACACAACTCGGCTGGCCTCGCTTTCGTGATCGCGACACGTCCAGTGTTCGAAAACGGCACGCAGCGTGCAATTTCTTTTCATTGGAAGCCAAAAGGCAACACAGCCAAACGGCCTCTTGAATCACACCAAGAAACTGTTGGTGTGAGATTTCTATTGAGGATTACGGAACGATTCGGGGCGCGCACCACGTTGTTCCAATTCAGAAGGGATGCTGCAACCGCCATCGGCAAACTCCTTCCGGGTGAGCCGATATGGCTGTTCCGTTCGCGGAACAGCTCAATCAATCTCTCTCACAACTGTAAAAGGGTTTCAGATATGTTGCGCATTCTAAAGGCGCTGCACGATGACGAATTCGGTGTCGTCCTCAGTGCCGAGCTTGTGCTGGTTTTGACAATCGCGGTTCTCGCGATGGTCTCCGGCCTCAACGAAGTCGCTACGGCGATTAACACCGAATTGAACGACCTCAGCAACGCGTTCGGACACCTGAATCAGTCCTATCGAGTGACTGGCTTCAATGGTTTCTCGAACAACAGCTTCAAGGTCAAGAACTCTGTCGCTGGTTCCACCTGGATCGACGCACAAGATGATTGTGACAACAACATCTCTTGCGATCTGGTTTGTGGCGCCGCTGGCGTGACCACGTCCGGGAACAACTTGAACAACTAACGTCTGCGATAGATTCACTCTTCGAACATAACTTGTTCGAAATGTCACATCCAATCTTGCTGCCTTCAGTCTGACACTGCGTATGGGCACGAAAGACAGGCTATTTCGAAGGAATCAAGAACGATTCGAATTTCGAATCACTCCCGCAACATGATTCTCGAATCTCAGATTTGAAATCGGAATTGCGGATTACAAAACGGACCGGTCAACCATATTGGGGACGCAACCGACTCTCGTTTTACCCGGCAATTGATGAGCTTTTGCACGTTTTCAACTCGTCTCTTGTCATGACTTTAACTCGTCTCTTGTCATGACTTTAACGGTCTCTCTCACAATAAATCTCTCTCACAAGGCAAAGCAAACAATGTTGAACAAACTTTACAAAGATGAATGTGGTGCTGTGATCTCCGCCGAGTTGACTTTGGTTCTGACGATCGCCGTCTTGGCCATGGTTGTTGGACTCAGCGAAATGGCTGTTGCCGTAAACAACGAACTCAACGATCTCTCGAACGCATTCGGTCACCTTCGTCAAACTTACCGATACACCGGTTTCATCGCCAACGACGGCGGACAAAAGAGCAAGAGCTCAGTTGCTGGTTCGACTTGGACGGACGACACCGACGATTGCGATCAAAACGACACATGTGAATTGGTCTGTGGCGCCCAAGCCCGTACGACCGACGAAAAGCCGTAAGCTTTCGTTTCACGCTTAGCTAAACTTTTACTTTAGCGTCCCAAAACAAGACGACCGCCTGTTAACCGGCTCCAACAATCGTTGGAGCCGGTTTTCTTTTTCTTTGCGAACACGTACAAAGCAAAATGTCGTTTATCGCCCAGCCGAGGCGCCGGAGGCGGCGCACTAGGCAATGTCCCAAAATTGTTCAAACGCCCGTGAGTTTAACTCAGGGGTTCTCGCGTCTCTGCACTATTCGTGTAATGTAGTGCAAAAACGCGAGAACCCCCGACATAAAGTCGGGGGCGTTGAATTAAGGAACAGAACCTAGCGAGGCTCGAGCGCACGAAATCCAAACGGCGTAAAATGAAACATCATCGACGAGTAACCAGTCTGCCCTTGTTGATCGCCCTTGGCCGCGGACTCTAGCCCAGCAGTGACCATGGTCTCGAAAGCTTCTCGCCAAATTCGTCGATGCTCGGCGTTGCCTGTGATCGCCGCTTCATAAGCGAATGCCTCGGCCGAAAGCGCCGTCACCGAACAAAGTGCTGGCGGGGGATTGTCTCGATTGTGGATGCATGAGCTGAGATAGAAGGACTTGTGTTTCTCGCTCCAGCACTCACGTACGAGCTGATTAAGTCCAGCGGTCAGTCCCTTCAACGCCTCTGGGTCTTGAGTCAGACGATGGTATCGCGCCAATCCGCTCATGGTGAGAGCCAGCATGTACGCGTTTTGGCCATGACAACGTTTCGCTGTACTCGGCTCGTTGCAATGCCCGTAGGCAAGCATCACCTGAAAACCTTTCTCAGCATCAAAGTGTTTCTGCAACAACTTCCACTGCCGAGTGGCCGCGTCCAGGTATTCTTGTTTTCCTGTGGCCTCATAAGCGGCGACAACGAAATTCAACGGCCAGCCAAGATCGCGAATATGATCGGTGTACCGAGTCGGGCAATCCGCCGCCAACGTGTCAGCCGACATCTTGGCAACTTCTAACGCTCGGCGATCTCCCGTCAACATGTAGTAATCGAAGACACCGCCGATCCAATGATGCCCGAAGTTGTACATGCCGACCTGATAGGCTCCCTTCATGATTAAGGGGGCCTCGTCGTGGTACTTCTCGCCGTCATAACGTCCGTAATAACCACCCGTGTGCCCCAACTGATGCAACCAAATGTGTCCCGGCCGCATCTTCGCCGAGCCGGGAAACTTGTGAAGTCCGTCGCTGATCTCATGAACAACATCGACGTCCAAGTAATGGCGTGCTGCTTGTGACGCTCGATCGAAGTAACGCCGATCGCCTGTCCTCAAGTACTGAATCGCAAAACATCGAGCCGTGTCGTATTCCAGATTTCCCCAGGAATCCCACTTGATGTTGTACCAGTCGCCAAAATTCAACAGCCCGTACTCACGCACGTTTTCGAGGTCAGCCAAATGCAACTGAAAGGTCGCATCGAGCCACGCGTCATAGCGAGCATACGCAGCGGATTTCTTCGCGGGTTGAAAGTCCCCCGCTGCCTGAGTTTGGCTGACATAATCAGGCGATGGCTGTGCCAATAATGGCAGGTCAACAGCTCGATAAAAACTATTGAGCGTCTCGACTGACGGCTCGCCCGAAAACAAATGAGCCCAGACCTCGTGAGTTCGCGAGACACCGATCTTGAACGAGTAGTCACCGTCGCGCAGGTAATAATAGAGTTTCGCTTCTTCCTTGATGGGCTTGCCGTCGTAGCGACCCTTTTCGAATTTGGGGCAGATGCCAACTCGCAGTAGGTTGTCGTGTGCTTCTAAGCTCTTCGGCCAGTTTTGCCAAAACTCGCGGACACCAATGGCAACGCCACCTTGCTGATTGCCGATGGCTACCCATCCTGCGGCACGCTTGCCGGCGGACTTGGCATTAATTTCATACGACTGATCGTCAACTTGAAACAGTCGCCGATTTCCACCAACTTGACCATCAAGAATCGATTTATTGTTGTCAGCCCCCGAGGCGGCAAACACCAACTCAAGGCTGTCGACCTTCGACATCAACTCCCGCTCATTATCATTCACAAAAGTGTAATTGATCTTCAGATATGGGCGTCCCGCAAACGCATGAACTCGCACGATGTAGCGGAACATGCTGCCGTCTTTGTTGGAGTGCTTGCCGGCGATCCGAACACAAGCTCGCAGCGGCCCCGCTTGCTCGACTTCCATCGTCGCGTCACTCGCGTCGGCATGAAAGCTCTTGCCATCTGGAGTTGTCAGGATGATGCCAGCATCTTGATTCGTCGTCAGACGCTCGTCATCCGCGAACTCACCATTACCGTCGCGATCGAGCCACACGGCATTCAACAAGCGAAAATCTTTCGACGACAACTCCACGCGAAGCGGCCCAGTGTTGAGTTCGATGCGGTCTTTACTTTCCTCAACCGCGACAACTTCACCACCAGCCTTTCGTTGCAAGGCAGGACCGTATTGAAGCGAGAACTTCCGAGTCTGCGACGCCCCAAAGGTTGCTTGAAAGTCCAACAACAACCAGCGAATTGAACCGTCCGGCCAACGCGATAGGGCTTCGGTCTGCAACGGAATCTCATCGCCTTCGGCCGACACGAGCGTCGTCGCCTCCGCATCAAACAGCACTCCGCGGTGAAGTGGAATTCCTGAGGTTATTGGCCATCGATCTCGCACTACGCCGGTTGGTTCTGAGACCGAAAAGCTCACTTTGCCGGGCTTTGTGAATGCGTTGCGTTGTCGACTGGTCAAGGTGACTCGCAAGGCGGCGGCATTGTAAGTTTTGCGGGCGACCTCTTCGTTTTTCTTCGCATTCTCGGCACGCTTTTGTAGGCCATTGGCTTTGTCAAATTTACGTTTGGCCGAGCCGGCCTTTTGTTTGGCATCGTCGTACGCGGCACTGGCTTTCTCAGCATTCTTCTTGGCTTCTTCCGCCTGCTGCTGACTCTTTTTGGCGGCTTGCTTCAGTTTCTCATCGTCGGGCTTTGCCTTCGATTCCTTTTGAGCTTTCGAGGCGGCCTTTTCCGCATCGGATGAACTCTTGTTGGCGGCATCGCGCTTCTTCCGCAAATCATCCGCGGACTTTCGAAGTGCTTCGTATGTTTTCTTCTTGGCCTCTTGGTCTTTCTTGAAGTCCGCCAGCCGAGGAAACAGTTCTTTGACGTCTTGCTTAAACGCCGTCAATTCCGAATCAGCCCGATGCAACAGCTTCTGCGAGGCCACAACCAGCAACTCAGCGCGACGGCGGTCCTCGGACATATCCGGAACAACAGTCACCCCGGCCGCTAACTTCTTGAACGCAGCAATACCGGGCTCCGTGATGTGAGTCTTCTCGATGTAAAGCGTTTTGAGCTTCTGCAGCTTGGCCAGTTCGAGCAACTCGCGGTCGCCAACTTTCGTCGCATAGAGATTCAGCGATTCCAATTGCTTGAGGCCAGTAAGCTGCTTCAAGCCGATGCCAGTTACCACCGTTTTAGCAAGATCGAGTCGCTTCAAACTCGGCAACTTGGCCACATGTCGAAGGCCCTTGTCAGTGACCCCCGTTCCGTTAATACGCAGAACGGTGACGTTCGCCAATTTTGACAGTGCCGCAAGTTCAGCGTCGTTGAACTTTTCATTGCTAAACCGGAAATCGACTTCCAAATCCTGCATGCCGGCGGCAGCGTACCGCACCTTTCCACCAAGCTGTTCAATTCGGCTGACAACTTGCTCCGCTTCTTGAGAAAGCAGCGCGGCCTTGGGGGCATCTTCAGCAATTGCCTGCACCTGTAAACTCAGCAAGCTTGCAATCAACACGAGCCAAAGTTTTTTAGCGTACGATGTTATTTGGCCGAAATTGATACTCGGGGCGAGTAACAGCAGGCGGTTCATCCCAAGAGTTCCGTCACGGGGTTTGCTTTCTTATCAATCAATGGCATCGGCCGGCCGCCAGGTGCATGGAATTCCTTGTGAATGTCCATTCCCATCGCCAAGCACATCGTGCCGATGAAGTCTTGAGCCGTCACGGGGCGTTCGACAATCGAACCGCCTGGGCTCTTCGGACCTTCGCTGGTTTTACCGACAACTTGACCGGAGCGGATGCTGCCACCGGCCCAAAGTGTGGACCAGGCGCGTGAGAAGTGTCCGTTGCCGTCGCCAGGCGTGCGTCCGAACTCGCCCATCCATACGACAAGCGTGTCGTCCAGCATCCCGCGAACTTTCAAATCGCGAATCAACGTAGCCATGCCAGCGTCCATCCACTGGCTTCGCTTGGCGATCGGCTTTGCCGCACCGCTGTGATCATCCCAGCCACGATGCACGACCTCGACGAATGTCACACCGGCTTCGATCAAACGACGCGCTAGCAAACAGGATTGGCCGAACTTGTGACGCCCGTATTGATCACGCAGCGCTGCTGGTTCTTGCTCTAACTCAAACGCCTTCGATCGTTTCGACCGCATTAATCGCACGGCGCGATCAAAAGCCGCTTGCTTGGCACTGACGGCGGGTAAGGAATAACTTTGAGCGAACCGCTTTTCACCAGCGGCAAGCAGTTTCAACCGAGCATCCAAGTGCTTGCCAGTCGCGACAAGATTCTCAAGCCCCTCGGCAGGATCATTCACGGCGATCGGTGAATGCTTCGGGCCAAGGTATCCTGGAACACTTCGATACAAGCGTCCGCCATCAGCGCGATCATAACCAGCGTCGATTGTCACGAACGCCGGCATGTCGTCTTTCGGCAGACCGACCTCCGATGAAGCCAAACAGCCGATAGAGGGATGTTCGAACTCTGTCGTTCTTTTGTATCCAGTGTGAAGGAAGTACTTGGCGTCGTAGTGCCCGTTAATCTCTGTCGTCATCGAGCGGACGATGGCCAGGTCGTCCATGATTTGCGCCAACTGCGGCAAGTACTCGACAATGTGAATTCCAGGAACGGCTGTCGGATGCGGCTTGAACTCACCGTGTTCCTTTGGGTCGAAGGTGTGCTGTTGGCTGGGTCCGCCGTCCATCCAAAGTAGGATGCAGGACTTTCCTCGCGGCCGCTCGA
>PBMZ01000180.1 GCA_002722955.1 Planctomycetaceae bacterium
GATAATCGGCTCCATCACCGGCCGTGTCGGCGTACCGAGCCACATCAAGCCAGTGTCGTCCCCAACGTTCTCCGTATGCGGGTGACTTCAACAAACGATCAATCAACCGTTCAAATGCGCCTTCTGACCGATCAGCAAGAAACGCCGCAATCTCATCCGGCGTCGGCGGCAGACCGGTCAAATCAAGTGTCGCCCGACGAATCAAAGTACGCCGACCGACATCGCTGACAGGCGACAATCCGTGTTGCTTCAACTGAGCAAACACGAAGCGGTCGATCGGTGTTCTTGACCAATCATCACCCTTCGTCTTAGGAACGGCTGGCTTCTTGACTGGTTGAAAAGACCAAAAGGCTTGCGCATCTTCTAGGCCCATCCGAGCAGACTGCACCAGTTTTTCACGTCGAGGGTCGGGGGCACCGCGTTTGACCCATGCTTCTAGGATCGCAATTTCTGCTGCTGACAACTTCTTGCCATTAGGCGGCATCTTCAAGTCTGGATCGTCATGCCGAATCGCTTGAATTAGCAAGCTATCATTCGGCTTTCCGGCAACGATGACCTTGCCTCGTTCCCCGCCTCGCAGCCATGCATCGCGCGAATCCAATCTCAGACTGCCTTCTTGTTTCTTGGCGCTGTGGCATTTCAGACAATGCTTCACCAGCAAGGGGCGCACGCGAGCCTCGAAAAAATCGTCATCGCTTTCCGCGTAAGCCGCCGAACTGATCGAGAGACAAACAACGGCCACGGCCAAACACATCCATGATTCGCGAACAGAGACGTTCATTGCGATTAACTTCTCATTGCTACTGCTCATGCCGACTGACTTCCAACAAAGCCGAATGCGGGGAACACGTTCGAAAACCAACAAGCAGTATAACATCGAGGCACGATGAGCAATGCGCAACATGACTAAGAATGATCTCTCGAAGCGCATTTCATTGCACGATATACTGGAACATCTCGCCATCGACTCTTCCGCTTTCCACATCGATTCCAGACTTTCCACCACTCATGCGTCTTCGAATTCTGCTCTATCTTGCCGGTTTCTTAGCAACTTTCGCTACTACTGCTTCTGCGGCCGACTTTGATCGAGTTGTCAAACCGCTGATTCAGAAATACTGCGTGCAATGCCATAACGGAAAAGATGCCAACCCGGATGTCGACTTTCTGAAAACTATGCAATCGCAAGAGGTCGGCACCGTCTTCGAGATTTGGGAGTCGGCCGTCAAACAACTCCGCGCCGGCACAATGCCGCCGGATACCGAACCGCAGCCCACCCAAGAAGAACGCAAACGTGTAATCGCTTGGTTCGACGACTTCGTGCAGAACATCGAGGCTAGGCCGGCAGTATTCCAACCACGACGACTTGCCGTGAACGAATATCGCAACACGTTGCACTCTGTGCTTGGCTTCGACCTGGAAGTTGCCATCATCGAGGCCGAACAGACGTTGGCCGAGCGGTCATTGGTTGTCAAGTTATTGCCAACCGACCCGCCTGGGAAAAGCGGCTTCAAGAATGATACGCACAGCAACCGGCTGACAACGGTTGCCTGGGATCAGTATTCGTATCTGGTCGATGCTGGATTAGAGCAATTGTTCCAACCGCATCGCCGCAAAGCCTTGGAAGTTTACACAGGACGGATCAGCGAAGATGGGCTAACCGTCGAGCAAGCACAACAACTGATCAAGAAGGTGCTCAGCAAAGCACGCCGAAGAAAAATGTCCGCCGATGAACTCGAGAAAGCTGCGTCGCGAGTCGGCGGTCTCAGCGGAAATGCGTTGGTCGGTGCGGTCAAGTTCGAGCTCAAGACGATTCTGATGTCGCCAGCGTTCATTTACCGCGGCCTGTTGATTTCTGGCCAACGCGGCAAGCGTCAACGTGTCGATAGCTACGAGCTTGCCGAACGGCTTTCCTATTTCCTGTGGGCTGACATGCCCAATGAAACCCTGTTCGCACTGGCGGCGGATGACTCGATTCAGCAGCCCGAGGTCCTCAAGCAACAAATCGACCGCATGCTGCTCTCACCCAAAGCACGCAGTCTCACCGCCGATTTCGCAACCCAATGGTTAACGATCAATGAAATCGAGAAAGTGTCTAACAATCCGCCGCAGATGGTTGCACTGAAATCTCAACCACTCGATTTCATGCACTACCTTTTCACGAATAATCGCCCGCTGCTCGAGATGATCGACTCGGAGACTGCGTTCATCAATCCGCACACTTCGCGGATGTACGGTCGTGACGCGAAGCAGATGAAACGATACGTCAAACAAAAAGGCATCGAAGTTGAGATCGTTGCGAACCAGAAGATTCGTCTCGAAGCCACAAAAGAACGCGGGGGGATACTGACAATGCCGGGGATCTTGGCAATGAACCGTGGCCCAATTCTTCGCGGCACGTGGATCCTGGAACGAATACTCGGCGACGAACTTCCCGAACCACCAGCCAATATCGGGCAAGTGCCACCGAACACTCGCGGAGAGAAGCTGACGTTTCGGCAGCGTTTCGAGAAACACCGGAGCAAAGCCGCCTGTGCAATTTGGCACGACAAGATTGACCCCCTGGGTTTTGCCTTACAAGACTTTGATAATTCGGGGAAATACCTTCGCAGCGCCAACTACCAACCCAGCAAGAAGCAAAAGCGAAAACAACAGGCCCCGAATCTCCGAGACAACATCGATACGCAAGGCAAACTTCCGTCTGGTGAAACTTTCGAAAACATGAGTGGCTTGAAGCAGATTCTTGTAACGAGCCAGCGCGAGGCAGTGATTCGCAACGTTGTCGAGCGTACAATGTCGTATGCACTTTGCCGAAAGCTTGTGGTTTATGATCGGCCATCTGTCGATATGATTGTAAAGCAGATGGACGAGAGTAATGGAACATGGCGCGACTTGTTTTATGCGGTTGCCAACAGCGTTCCGTTCCGAGAAATGATCTTATCCAATGCCGAATAAGACGCGTTGGTATTACCTACTTCAGAATAGAGTTCTCATGACGACAACGATGCAGCGTCGGACGTTTCTTCGCGGGGCTGGAGTCCTCTTGCCCTTACCGTTCCTGAACTTGATGCAGGCATCCGCGAAGCCGACCGAAAACGCCCATCCACCATTGCGATTCATGACGCTGTTCAAACCAAACGGCGTGCATCCGCCATCTTGGAACATCAGTGGCGGTACGGAATTTGACTTCCGGATGTCGCCATTGATGAAGCCGTTCGAGAAGCACCGAGACGACGTGCTCATCCTGGATAACATGGGCGATTTCGGCTTCTCGTCGCATGCAAACTCGACACGTCGATTTCTGTCGGGGCATCACAGAAGCACAAAGTCATCATCGGTCGACCAACTGATCGCGGACAAGATCAAAGGCGACACACCGCATCGCTCGCTCGAACTTACGACAGAAGGCCTGTTTCCCAACCAGATTGGTTGCAGCTATATCTCCTACGACAAGAGTGGTGCTCCCATTCCGCGTGAGAGCGATCCGCAACTAATCTTTGACCGACTCTTTCGCAATCCGTTAGCGAATCCCGACCATCGGAAAAAGATGGCAAGCGTTCTCGACCGCGTCCTTGAAGACGCCCGTTCGCTATCGCGTCGCGCGGGCCGAGAGGATCGAAACACGCTTGATGAGTACCTCAGCATTGTTCGCCAATCAGAAAAGCGATTGGCAAAAATGCAACAAGCGAAGCCAAAGATTGATGTTGGCGATTTCCAACGACCGCTAGTCGCCGGGAATTTGAACGAACAAGTCGAGTCGATGTTGGATCTGATCGAGCTGGCGTTGTGGACCGATTCCACTCGCTGCATCACCTACATGCTCGGTAACAGCAACAGTCGAATGGTGTTCGATTTTCTCGGCATCAAAGAGCAGCATCACTATCTGTCGCACTTCTTCCGCAACTTCAGCCGCACGAACCTCGAAGCATTGTTGAAGATCAGCCTTTGGCACATGGAAAAGTTCGACTCGCTGCTAACGCGTCTGAAGTCACGGCGCGAAGGCGAGGGCACGCTACTCGACAATACGGTCGTTCTTTATGGCTCGGGGATGGGGCACAGCGACAATCATACGGTCAAACGCATCCCGATTATTCTCGCCGGAGGCCGCGGCGTTCTGAAGACCGGTCGCTACGTTCGCTACTCACAAAACCAACAGTTAGGCCGCCTACATCTTTCACTGCTAAAAGCGTTTGGGATCAAGCACGAAGCTTTCGGTGGCTCTGAAGAACCCCTGCGAGGACTGAACGGCTCTGACTTCGAGCCGTATCGCGAGCGACCCTTCGATAGCTGGGTCAAAGTCGAAGGCAACAAAATCACCGTCCAAGGCCGCTTGAGAATGTCAGACAATCTTGACGAAGCAAAAATCTTCTTCGTCGATATCGAAGGCAAACCGCCCGTTCGAGTCGAAGTGGCATTCCGTGACTTCCACAGCTTCAACCTTGCCTATCACTGCGGCACAGGCATCACGCTGACCGGAACAGGCCGGACTGACGGCAACCGTCAAATCATCACCAAGGTCACCGACCTAAAATCGATCCACGGCAAGAAACCTGGAACGATGAACGGTTAAACTACTCGACCTCATCAACACGAATTACCTCAACGCCGGAAATTACGGGTTGCCCCTCTTTGGCCTTGAGTTCGACGTCCAGTTCATCGGCAATTGGCGTGACCACGGACACCTCAGCAAACCGCTGCCCACTTTCCTTGGAAAGTGTGAGGGACTCGCATATTAGCTTGCCGCCGATGTAGACATCGAAGACGCGTCGAGTTTCCTGCAATTCGCGCGGCACGCCAAACAACAATCTTACTCGGTGAGCTGTGGCGTCCTCGGTCGCTTTGGGCTTTGAAGCTATCAGGTTCGCGTCCAAGATTAACCGCGGGGCGTCTGATTTGCTCTTCGATGATTTCGCAACCCGTTTGCCGCTGCCTTGGACGATGAACGCGATCGAGTTGCCCGCTTCCCAGTCTAGCCGGTTCACGATGGCTTCCACTAAGGGTTTCAAATCGGGAGTTCGCTGCGCAGCGGATGCCTCGCCTGCTTTCGACCATTTCACCGGAGCCCACTTTACGGAGACTTTTGTTCGCGGGCGAGATGTCACGTTGCGACGCTTGTCTTCGAATCGCTTCGCGTTGCCTACGTTCTCGGCGGTGATCGTTAACTCGGTTTTCTTGTCGTCGGTTTCGTCGCACTTGAATTGAATGTACGCACTTCGCACTTTCCCGCCACGAGGAATGTTGACGTCGTTGAACCTCATACCAATCGTCTGCGGTCCATCGTCGTTGACCAGCTCAAGATCGCTGCTGGTCAAACTGACAGCGCCATCCGCGGCTTCTTCGGCGTCGTCGGAAATATGTGTGATCGGGATGCCGTCGGTCTTAGGATCGCTGCTCTTGTTCAGCTTCAGGCGAATCTTCAATCGGCTCACATCTTCAACACCCGACGCAACAACCCACGGCAACGACTCGCCATGCATCGTCGATGTGTGATGACGGAAGTACTTCGGTTCTCGATCAAATTCGATGTCGAGTGGCGCGGACTCGCCCCCGACAACTGGGTATTCAAGCCACAACGTTCCGTTCGGACCACGACGGTCACCCGGTGCGGCAAAGTTGACGCCCAGCCGCTGTGCCCGTTGCCCTGTCGAATCCGTGGCGGCCGCTGTATGAACGGTCCACATATCCAATTCCGGCATGTGAACCAACGCGAGCGAAGTTTGGTTTTGGTAAGAGCAACTGCAAGTCCGCGTGTAATCCGGTGCATTCAACACACCGTTGGCGACCACCAAGTTCGATGTGCAACCCGACTTGAAGCCTCCAAAGTTGCCGGTGCCCGAATCACTGAGCAAGTCGTAAAAGCCCGCAGCTCCCGAGCGAAACGTTAACAAGTTCTCGCTGGCGATGACGTTGTTGCAACCGTAGGCTCGTTTCAGCTTCCACGGTTGTTGCTTCCCCGTCAGTGGATTGGTGACGAGTTTTTGCTCGCCAGATTCCAAGTTAAACGCACCGGCGGACGCCGAGTAAGAGTTCGCGTTGGTAATGATCAAATCATTGTGAAGAATGCAGGGGCCCGAATAACGAAGCGTGTCGTTCTTCCAAGTCAAATCGCCGGTCGTGCCCGAGTAGACTCGCATCCCTGAACCAACCTCAGCATACAAACGATCGCTGGCCGAGGCACCTGCTTGCAACAACAGGTCCTTGCTCTCCGAATAACCCAACCAAGTTCCGAAGATGCCCTCGTTGACTTGCCACTTGGCTTCACCGGTTCGATGATCGAAAGCAACGATTCGGTAAGTTTCCGGAGCATCTTGTCCACGGCGTTTCAAAGCCTCTTCAATCTTGCTCGGGTTTTTGTCCAAGCAAAAGACGCGACCGTTTCCTGCAACGATGCCGTTATGCCAAAAGCTGTGATTGGCCTTCGCCTTCCACAACACTTTGCCGCTGTATCGATCAAAGGCGACCAAGGCCACGCTAGCGGCGCGGTCAAGGCTCTTCGTGCCAAAGCCGGCCCGCGATTTCTTCAGTTTCGCATCGCCTTCGAACTTCAGTTTCAGGCGATTCTGATAGTTGGCGAATCCCAGTCCGCCGATCAAAACATCCTTGTAGACACCGATGTAACCCCACTCTCGCTGCTGCCCGTTTTCATCTTTGGGCAACGCAATCTGCCGCAACGTCTTTCCAGAAGCCGGATCGATAACGTGGCACTTGAAACCCTCGACCACGTAAACTCGATCTTCGGTTACCACATAGTTCGTCCCCCGTCCATTAGCCCCCGGAATGTGGACTTGGTTATAGGCCGGGTTGAGTGGTTGGTCTTTGTAAGTCGCATCAAAGTAGATGTCGTAAGTGCCCAAGTCATTAAAGTCTCGCTGCCAGAGGACTCGCCCCGTGTAAACATCGCGAGCACTGAGCTTATTGATGCCCTGAATAAACAGCCGCCCGCCAACAACTTGCTCGGGTGGTCCATGTCCGTGCCTTGGCAAGACATCGGTGTTGCTACTGCCGCCAAACCATAAAATGCCAAGCGGCAACTTGACCCGCTTGTCATTGGACTTAACTGTGTTCGCAATATCACCATATTGATGCGTCCAGTCGGCGGCTCCGGGTAACGCGCCGACCCGCTTAACCAAGACGCCGTGCTTGGTGATTTTGATTTCGGCTTGTTCTAACTTCGCGGCAATAACTTTTGATTTGATTTCATCGTGCCCTTCTTTCGCCAACAAGTACAGACTTCCGCCGTATGGACGCACGCCTTCATACATATGCTGAATCGCTTCTGTTGTTAACGGTGCTAATCGATCAAGCTGAGCCAACACCGCATGCGCCGCATGTTTCGGCGGCAAAAAGTCAGTAGGCGTTGATTGATGAATAGAAATCCGTCCGTACGTTTGAGTGTGGTCGGCGGCGTACCGCATTAGCCGATTTGTTTCTTCCTCTTGGTTAACGATCGCCAATTGCTCAAAACGAGGAACGTTGATTAGGTCTGCCAGTTGCAACGACCCTGGAGAGCCATACAGGATTGCGTAGCCTTGAACATCGACCTCACTCAAGATGGAATCCACTTCTCGCTTCGAATCGGTCGCATTGAAAACTGGCATCGGCCTTCGTTTGTGTTCGACAAGCGGCTTGCCATCACGCTCTGCATAAGCCATCAAGCGGCCATCCAAGGTGACTCCGACCAGAGTTCCGTCGGCGGCTATGAGTCGCTCAAGCTGTCCATTGACCTTCTGAGACCAATCGACCTTAGGCTCTTGGGCGCCCGTGGGAATTCGGATGGCGGTGAGAGTTGACTTGCCGGCGGCGTAGAGACGACCGCCGGCTTGGGTTAAGTCGCCGGAAGCGTCGGCGTCGACTTTCCAAACCTCTTTGTGATTTTGATCCAAGGCAACAACGACCTGTTTCCCACTTTCCTCGGCCGATGTATAGATTCGATCTCCGGACAGAACGGCTTCATTCAGTTGCGTGCCGGTCTTCTTGCCGGTCGCCAAGTCGAACGCGCGAGTTCCCTTACGGCGAGTATGCACGTAGAAGTGAGATTCCGTCGCCGTCACGAAAGAACCGCCGGTTCCCTTACCGCCGGCATTGATTTCGAAGTAGCGCATCTTTCCTGTCTTGCGATCAAACACCGCCGGCACGGATCGTCCGCCGGGAATAATTAACGCATCCTCTGTTGCCACCAGAGCACCTTGAGGAGCCACACCAGCAAATGACGGCGCGCTGTGAGGTTGGCGGATGTACTGAGCCCCCGTGCCATCATTCACCCAGCGTATCTTCCCTGTGTCAGCATCAAGCGCGTAGATGAATGTTCCCATGAACGGCCAAATGCTGTTGGCGAAATAAACGATGCCGTCACGAATCACTGGACCGCCGCGAGCGGGCCAAGCGGACGTGAAGCGTCTGTTGCCAATGGCCAACTGCCGGCTCGGCGCGCCATCGAACTTCCAACGCAATTGACCATCCTTTGCGGCGACACAGTAGAGATAACCGTCGTCGCTGCAAAAGTAGACGCTGTCCTTGAAGGCAACCGGCGGCAATCGTACGGGCGCTTCGGCAAAGGCTCGCCAGCGTTCCTTGCCCGTCGATAGCTCAAGAGCCATCACTTTGTTGCTGTCGTTGAAGCTGATGTAGAGCTGTCCGTCCTTGGCAATCGGCTCGAACACGCGATCGTATGTCATCAGGTCAAGATTTAACGGATCGTCCCAAGCCTGCTTGCGCGGCGCGAGTTCTCGCGTCCATTGCAGTTCCAAGAGCTCCGGCAACTTTTCCGGAGAAGCCGCCGACCGCTGCGCGTCATACCGCCACATCGGCCAGTCAGCACAATCGACATCGGAAGTCACCAATAAACAAACGCCAAAAACCAGCATCCCAAAACGAAACATAACCCGCTCCGCGTAAGGGTCTTCGAATCCAAGTAGGCCGCATCAAGCGAAGCGCCGCTCCGGCAATACCTGGGTCTTAAAATGTCAACGTGAACCGTGTTCTGCCGGAGCTGCGCTTCGCTTGATCCGGCCTACTTTGTGGTATTCAGTTTAAGAGCTACTTGTAGATTTGAACAGAAGCTCGTGAAGGTCGCAAAGTAGAAGCGCGAATTGTGTGAATTCGAATAGCAATTGATGATTGGTGATTTTCGACGGCAAGGCTTCGGCTTCTGCATGTCACTTCAAAAATCACCAATCATCAATTGCTATTCAATTTAGATGGCTCACCAGCAACGCTCAGCCACCCTGATACTAAAGATCTTTGCGTCCTCTGCGACCTTTTGTTCAAACCTCTTGGATCACCAACGCTCAACCGGCCCCGATGGTACAGGAATATGCCATTCAGGCAACTCACCAGTCTTCGTCCCGCGAGTTGGTCCCTCTTCGGCAATTTCAGCCAACGCCGCTTCGAACTCGTCAATGGTTCGAGCCAATTGGAACTGATGCCGCAAGGCGGCTCGCACGCGCATCGACTTCAGATACCAATGCCCCATCTTCCGAAACGTGATGATGGCGTTCTTCGTTCCGTGCTGCTCTTCCATGTAGCCGAATTGTCGTCGCAACAGTTCCAATCGCTCGACAAAATTCCCCGGCGGATCGTACTCGCCGGTTTCTTCCCATTGGACTAGTTGGCGAAATATCCAGGGATTCGCCAATGCGCCTCTTCCGATCGAGATGACTTGGCAGCCGGTGACTTTCATCATGTAATCAGCGTCGGCGACGGTCTTGATGTCGCCATTGCCGACGACAGGAATCTCATCGACTGCCTCGACGACTTGGCGTATTCCGTCGTGATCGACGTTGCCGGTAAAGCCCTGTTCGCGAGTGCGTCCATGAATGGCGACCGCGACGACACCGATCTTCTCGAACTCGCGTGCAAACAATGGAGCCGTGATCTGAGTGCTATCCCAACCTAATCGCATCTTGACAGTGATGGGGATGCTGACGGCTTCGACAACGCCTTGCACCATGTCCAACGTCCAGTCTCGACGACACATCATGCTGGCACCGCCGCCGTTGTTGGTGATGCGATCGACCGGGCAGCCCATGTTGATATCGATCGAGTGGACTCCGCGAGCCTCCAATAACTGAGCGGCATCGCGCATCATCACGGTGTCGTTGCCGAAAATCTGCACGGCGAACGGCGAGTCCTCCGGGCAAGTCTCGATCAACTTCATCGTCCGATGACTGCCGGCCAACAAACCGCGCGAGTTGACCAAGTCCGTCGTCGCCAAGCCCACGCCACCAAACTGCCGCACGATTCGACGAAAGGACAGATTCGTAAACCCCGCCAACGGGGAGAGCAAGTATCGCGATTCAAGCTTCAGCGGCCCGTAATAAATGGGCGCCTTCGCTTCAGGCTTCGGATAAGTACGCTTTGTTGTGATATCGGTTGCCAAGACAACTGCCAGAAGAATTAGTAAACTATTTGGCCAACTTAAGGTCGTTCAAATCGATCCGCCGCGCACCATGGTAACCCGAAGCGTGAGCGAGGGATTGGTCACACGTACTTAGAAACAAAGCACACTGTTTATTGATGCGTGTGACCAATCCCTCGCTCACGCTTCGGGTTACCATGAAGAGATACAGGCGACGCCCCTCGATCCAATAACAGCATAGATCAACCCAACAAAAAACAAAATCGCAAACACTGACAACTTGAAAGTTCCATAATGGCGAAGCTAACCATCCAGAACGTCGACGTTGCTGGCAAGAGGGTCTTAATGCGTGTCGACTTCAATGTTCCCCTCGACGGTGATTTGAACATCACCGATGACCGCCGCATCCGCATGGCGTTGCCATCGATCCAAAGCGTCTTGGAACGCGGCGGAAGCGTTATCCTGATGAGCCACCTTGGCCGCCCGAAGGGTGACGGCGATGATGCCAAGTTCAGTCTGAAGTCAGCAGCCGTTCGCCTTGGTGAGTTGCTTGGTAGCAGCGTCGAATTTGCCAGCGACACCGTTGGCGCAGACGCTCAGGCCAAGGCCGCGGCCCTCAACGCCGGCGGCGTCTTAGTTCTCGAGAACTTACGATTTAACGCCGGCGAGAAAAAAGGTGACGCCGATTTCGCCGCTCAACTGGCCGCAATGGCCGACGTTTATTGCAACGACGCCTTCGGCACATGTCATCGCAAAGACGCGTCGATGGTTGGTGTACCTCAAGCCATGGGCGATAAACCCAAAGCCGTTGGGTTCCTTGTCGCCAAAGAAATCCAATACCTCAGCGACGCCATCGGCAACCCCGAGCGGCCTTTCGTCGCAATCCTCGGCGGCGCCAAAGTCAGCGACAAGATCAACGTCATTCAAAACCTACTAGGCATCTGCGACAAAGTCCTAATTGGCGGCGCGATGGCGTACACATTCGCGTTGGCCGCGGATGGCAAAATTGGCAAGAGCTTGGTCGAGCCCGATAAAGTCGAACTGGCAAACGAACTGATGGCCAGCGGCGGGGACAAGCTGGTACTGCCCATCGACACGCATTGCGGCGACGACTTCAACAGCGAGTGCAACAAGGAAGTCGTCAAAGCAGGGCAAATCTCGGACAACTTCGAGGGACTCGATATCGGCCCCGAAACCGCGGAAATGTACGCCGGCATTGTCGCCGACGCCAAGACCATCGTCTGGAACGGCCCAATGGGCGTCTTCGAAATGTCCCCCTTCGACGCCGGAACAAAAGCCGTCGCCGAAGCAATTGCTGAAGGCGACGGAACCAGCATCATCGGCGGAGGCGACAGCGCCGCGGCGATCCAACAGTTAGGCTTCGCCGACCAAGTCTCTCACGTAAGCACGGGCGGCGGCGCCAGCTTAGCGATGCTCGAAGGCCAGGTGTTTGAGGCTGTTGAGGTGTTGGATGATGCCTAATCCTCAATTGACTTTGTAGAACTCGCTGACAAGCTTGTCGATTCTTGATTCGATTTTGCAATCGCCTGTGAGATCAACAATCTCTTTGTAGAGTCTCACGTCGCGAGGGGTGTTGTGGTCGACCTCGCGTACGGGGGCTTGCTTTAGGACGTGGCCGTTGATTTCAAGACCCACGCCGCGTTGTTTGGCGTGGTGTTCGAACCAAGTGCGCAGCAAGCTTGAATTCAAAATCGCGGTTATGAAGTAAAGATTCTCGCGCGATGTGTCTTCTGGCACGAACACGTTGACGCTGAAGGGGACATAGCAGGGCTCAAGGGATGCGGCGAATGTTGGTTGTGCGACCATTTGTGGGCAGATGATTTTGGGTGAGCGCCAGATGGCCTCATCGCGGGGCCAGTGTAAGTGCCACCATTGGTTGTTGCCGTTCGAGGTCTCGCGGCGGGCCTGCATGATTTCTTTGAACGGCTCAAGGTGACGCTTGATGTTCGGGAACGCTTCGATGTCGGGGCAAGTTTCTCGTGTCGAATAAATCAGATATTTCGACGGTTCCTTCGCAACTCGGTAGCAGTCGATGTCGGAAAGTGTGTGGTACGGTCGCAGCAATTCTCTTTCCGAATTAGTCAGCGAGAGTGCTGCAACTTCATCCTTGGTTAAGACGAAGACGCCCTCGCCCACTTGCCAGCGGTTATCGAAACGTTGGTTGGTGCGAGCGTTGATTGAAGCGGGGTTCTCGGCGATTCCTTGACGTACTTGGCCGAGGTTTTCCAATGGCGTGAACTGTTCCAGATGTTGCAGCTGGCGAGCTTCGCTGTTGCCCCGCAAGCGAACTTTTCCACCACGATAGAATGTGGCGGGATCAACGAGTTCGGTATCGACAGTCTTCGTACCAACAACGAAGGCCTCCGCAGATTCGCGAACGGACTCGGGAATTCGTTTGACTGCGATCTTACTCGTGGAGTGCTGGTTGCGAAGCCGAAAGATCATGTGAGGACCGCTGACTTTGTCGAAGACCTTGGCTCGCCCGAGATCGACGACTTCTTCCATCGCCATCGAGTCGCGCATTGTGGCGATCAGCTTCGCGGCACCAGTACTCGATGTCCAATAGCTGTTCACAATGAAGGACAACAATCCATCCGGTCGCAACAGTTCGCGGCCGCGATGAACGAAGTAGTACCAAAGGTCCATCCGCGGACTTCGGTAAGCCTTTCCAAGAGCTGTTCGCGCGATTTGCTCCAGCTGCTCGCCAAAATCCAGTTCACGGCAATAGGGCGGATTTCCAATCACCACATCGAAGCCACCACGATCGAGAAGTTGGGGGTGGCGGATTGGCCAGTTGATGGCATTGGCATCAACCGGCCTGGAATTTTTCGCGGAAGTGAATGCGGGACCCGTTAGTGAGTTGCCAACGATAATGGTCTTCGAAAGCTCGTTCAGCGCCTGGTCGAACAGGGGCGTGTTTTGATTGCTCGTGTCCGTTCGATTTTGAAAGGCCATGAGTGCGAGGGCGTGTTGAGTGATCTCGACGGCCCCCGCATCAATGTCCGCGCCGAAGATGGAATCGCGAAGAATTGACAATAACTCGGTATCGGAAAGGCGTCGCCTTTTCGTTTCGACCTGCCGGTCAATTAGCCACTGATAACTTGCCAACAAGAAATATCCACCGCCGCACGCCGGATCTAAGATCGCCGGCGACGGTATTTCGGTTCGGCGAAGCGTGTTCTCGACAATGTAGTCAACGATATAAAGCGGAGTATAAACAGCACCGACCGACGTCTTGTTTTCGTCGGCCAAAACGTTTTGCTCATAACTTCGTCCCAATAGCGAGGGCTCTTGCGCAGCGTAATCCCTCAGGAAGTCGCGCGTTGAAGATGGCAAAACCGAACGCTGTGTCCTCCGTGCCACTATGCTGTCTCACTTGTTTTATTGCCGCCGAACCAGAGCCGCTCAGCTTTGGTTGCGATGCAATTCTTCGTGTTCTTCGTCGTCTTCAGGCCGAGTATCTCGTCCCCGACCGTTCGTGAATTCGATGCGATCAACGAATTTCACGTTTGCACAATCGTCCAACTCATCGGTGTGACACGCTGCAGGATTTCGAATTAAGAAACGAATCGGACCGCCTTGAGATGCCGTCAGCGGTTCTCCGTGAAGTTGATAAACGACGATGCCCTCGTCACGCACAGCCTCGAGCGGGATGCTTGCTGCGAAGTCATCGGCCGAGGCATGCAAAGTCAAATACGTCGCGGTTTCTTTTGGTGATACGGCATTGAGCAACGCATTCAGCGTGATTCCATCACCTTGCCTTTTGGGATGAAACTGACTGATGTCCTTGATCTGATCTTCGGGAGCGAATTGTTGGAAGTCTTCAAAAGTCATCTCGCAAGGAGAATTCACTTCGCCGTCGATTTGTACTAATGGGTCGCTCATTCGGTCGTCTTTCGTGTGAAACGCGTGCGCTGTCGATTTGCTTACATTGTATGATTCTTGAGATCGCGTTGACTACTCGGTTGGACTGCTCAAGTCGTCGCCTTCACGATTGAGCTGAAATGACGAGGAATACTTGCCCAGGAACTTGGCGATCAAATGCCCGACGCCTCCTCCAGTAAAGGCACCAGCGATCACTGCGACTACCAACTTCAATAGCGTTTGCCACCACAACCCGGACTCGCCATCCGGTACGCTTTCAAGTTCAGGCAACAACTGCGCCAGCGCGATGACCACTGCCGCCAAGCCACCGGCAAGGGGAAGTAGCATGCGGAGAAATTCGAACAGGACGCCCTTGACGGTGCAGCGCGGTTGTTCGAGGGCCAGCGATGCGTCGCGTTCGGTTTTATCAAGCGAGTCCGAACAGTCAATCAAGAACCAACAAGCGGCACTCAACATGTAAAAGGCGGCGACCATGACAAACACCGGCGTGTAATCAATGATCGTCGTCGTTTCCCCATTAACGACTTGTTCGCTTTTGAAGAACTCTAACAGGACGCCAAATGCAAGCGGGCAGAAGATGCCGCCGAGCGTACCTGATGTGTTGATGATGCTAAACACCGTCGCGGAATAGCGGCCACCAAGATCAGTGCACGTTCCCCACACCGTCGGCTGAGTCCAGTCGCTAAAGAACTTGACCACAAAGAGTGCTAGCCCGGCAGCGACCACGCTCTCTTGATTGATGGCGATAACCATGACTCCACAAGCGATCGCTTTCCCAGCGAAGCCCAAGAGGCTACGAACCCAACGGCGATGCCCCGTTAACTTCATCAAGAGGTCGTTGTAGTAGCCTCCCAACATTCCACCGATGGCGCCTCCCCAAAGTGGAAGGCTGGCTAACACGCCAACTTCGGCCAAGTCGACTCCTCGACTCAGAAAGTAGGCTCCCGTTAAGAAGTTGAAGACGGTATCAGCGCCAGCATTTGCGAATTGTTGAATGACGAACACTCGCAGGCTGGAGTTTCGTAGTGCTACAAACCATGGGAGGACGTTGCGCGAACCGTCGCTTTCCTCTTCGCGGCC
>PBMZ01000181.1 GCA_002722955.1 Planctomycetaceae bacterium
GCTCGAAGGGAAGTGAAAAGAAAGCAGCAGCAAGGGCTGTAGCAGTTGTTCCCGCAGCGAAACCGGCCGAAGGAGAATGCGCGTTGGCGCGGCAAGGTCTTGCAGATCAGTCCCAAAGGTGTCGTGACGCCGTTTGCTCACGAGTTTCGGTATCCGATGGGGCTGGCCATCGACGCCAACGACAACGTCTTCGCCACCGATAACCAAGGCGTGCAGAATTGCTTTAACGAGATCAACCACCTTGTGAGGGGACGTCGATACGGCGTTCCCAGTCGGCATGAAGAAAAGCACGAAGGCAAAGCGTATCAGCCCGCCATTCAAGTACCGCACCCGCTGACTCGCAGCGTGAATGGCTTGTTCATGTTGGACAAGAGATTCCCCGACTCATCACTTGTCGGCCACGGCGTTGGCTGCGAATACAACGGTCGCTTTCTGATTCGATTTAGTTACCACGATGTTGGCGGTGCATTACAAGGAGCGACTTACTACTTGACCAAACCAAGCTTCAAGGACACGAACGCAAACTTCCTTGGCCCGCTTTGTGGTGCGGTTGCTCCCAACGGCGACGTTTATATCGGTAGCATTCACGACAGCGGATGGCTAGGCGGACAGAATACTGGAAGCATTGTTCGGCTACGACGCAACGGCGACTTGCCCAACGGCATTCGAGAGATTCGAGCGGTCGCCGGCGGCTTTGACATCGAGTTCTTCAAGCCTGTTCAAGCCAACACAGCCTCGGCAGCGACAACTTATTCCATTTCGGGTTACACGCGAGTCTTTCAAGGCTCGTACACATCACCGGACTCAGGGCGGCATCGTGTTGAGGTGTTGTCGGCCAAGTTGTCTTCCGATTCGCGAACGGTTCGGCTGAATGTCAAAGAGCTGCGCGAAGGCTATGTTTACGAGATCTCGGTCAAGAGCAACACGGGGCTATGGCCAGAAACCGGGCATTACACGATGTTGACTGTTCCAAAGTAGCCCGCGTTTCGGCAGCACGGAAACGCGAGTTTTCACAGAGTGTAATTCGTGGTTGATGGATGAATAATCCAGGTTAAACGAGAACGGTTCTTGCCAATCACTTCACTTCGATCCGGCGCAGACTTTTTTGCTTCAACGCGCGATAGCAGTCTGGTAGGTCGAAGTGAGCCAACACGTTGGGCAGCATTGATGAAAGCGGCATGTCGTAGTGTTCGGATTCCGCGATCTGCCCGTAGGAACTCAGCGAGTTCTTGAGCGTGACTTGCTTGACTTGATCGGATAGCAGGGCCGCAAATGTTGCCGGAAACGATCCTCGTCCGTTGCCGACCAAGTGGATTTCCGTGTGCTTGAGACTGGCCAGCCAATCGAGAACTCGCAGTAAGTCATACGTTTTCTGGCCAAGATACGGGCGATCAAGCATCAAGCTGTGAATCGCGTAGAAGTAGTCGTTGCCGTACGCCGTATGAAAGGAGCCAGGGCGACATGTATCCGGCTGCGATTCACCGACGCCGCGAACATCGCACGTAAAGATTGGCGTGTTCGTTTCGGCTTTGGCAAGCTCGCGGATCAATGGTTCGTCTCGCAACTCTGCGTCGCTGGAAAGATCAGACACGTAAAGCAATGCCCGTTTTCCCGCACGAGGCGGACGTGAATACCAACGCTCTTGAGTCAAACGATAGACGATCGCGTGGACGTTCGGCTCTGTTTCCACTGCATAGGCAATTCCGTGCGGTGACGGATAATCTCGGCTGCCGAGATATCGCCAGATTCGATAGTCCGGCTTTGTTTTGGGTAACGGAGGCAGTCGCAAGACGTTGCTGACTTTCGTCGAGAGCGTTTCCTTGTCGGCTTGCTTTCGCGATGACGTCAGTTGTTTTGATTTGTCACGTGTGAAATCGAAAACAGATCGCGTCCCTTCCAACTCGACAACCTGCCCGTTCGGCGTGCACCACAACGTTTTGTCTTCTTCAATCTCGATCTTCGGTTCGGCCTTCACTTCCGAGACTTTGGCCACCCCGTTGAACCAACGATACATGGCCTCGCGATTTTCTTGCGAGTAACCATGCGTGGTCGGTCCGATGAAGAGGCCGATGTTATCTTCCGCGCCAAGCAGTCGGTAAAGCCGCTTCAACCGAGCATAGGATTCCTCGCTGCCGCGAACGTCGAAGTAGTCGCGTTCCTTCGCCAGAATAATCACCGGTTTGGGAGCCATCGCGGCGAGGAAGTCGTCTTGGTCCAGGCCCATAGCTATGACTTTCGGCGGACATTGCTCCGTATCCGCGGGCAACTCGTTTTCCATGTTGCGGCGGAATGTCGTTATGAAACAACTTGGGGCCGCCATCGTCCATCGCGGCTCGACTCCGCAGAGCCAGGTGGTCATGGTGCCGCCACCAGAATTGCCTGTGACACCGATATGACGCTTGTCGACTTCCTTTCGAGTCAACAAGTAATCGAGCGCACGAATTCCGTCCCATGCTCTCCACATGCAGAAGAATTCGCCGACGAGGAATTGTTGATTTCCCGCATATAAGTGCTCTCGCGTTCCGACACCAACGACTGGCTTTAGATTCTCGTCCGTGTATTGCAACCGTTCGCCTTGGCCAATCGGATCGTAAATCAGGCAAACATAACCCTGCTTTGCCAACCCTTGAGCAAACGATTGGTAAGCCTTCTCCGCCTTGCCATTCGACGAGTGCCCACAAGTTCCCACGACACCAGGCAACGGATAATCGCGGCCTTTGGGAACGTACAGATTGGCCGTAACGGGGAAGCCTGGCCGACTGTCAAAGATCACGTTTTCGATGCGATACTCGTCGCGTTCGACGACGCTTGTTACTCGCGGGTTCAGGGGCGTTCGCTTGGGTTCTGGACCGAAGCAAGTGCGAATTCTTTGACGAACGGACCTCACGTACGCTTCGGCGTCGGCCTTTGTTTTCAGACTGTCTAATCGACCTAACTTTCTCTGCTCTGATTCTCGAACTTGCTTCACAAACCACTCGTGGACCATCCGAGGAAAACGGTTAAGCGGCTCGTAGTCATCAGCGGCTTGAAGATCAGATAGCCACGAATGTGCCAACGGAAACGCGATGGCTTGACTGGCAGCTGTCGTTAAGAGTTGGCGACGGGAAAGTCCGTTGGCAGGAAGAATTCGATTCGACATGGGTTGTTCACTTTACTGATGATCGATGTGGACGGCTCAAAGCTTAGCACTTGCAAAGTCTAGTTCCCCTCAATTCGTCCCTCAATGTCTTGCTGCGTTTTGGCCGATGCACCTTTCAGGTTCTGGTCGAAGTGAAAGAGCAGCAGCGTTTGGTTGTCGATTTTGAAAGGCTCTGCCCGGGGGGCGAAGCGTGCAGGATTAAATGTTTGTTGGCCACCAAATTGCACGTCGAGATTCGTATATCGAGGGGCAGCAGAGATTCGCAGTTCATCGAAGGCAAATGGCGCGTCGGGCTGCGTTTGGCAGAGGAATTCTCGCAACCGTTCCTTGACCGAACGAAACGTTCTTGGCTTTTGGCTATAGCCCTCCCACCATGTGCTGCGGTAGTTCTGCTGGTCGTGACCATTCACATAAATATGAACGGCTTGGGGTTTTGCATCGCGTTTCATTGGTCGCCACTCAACCGCAACATGAGCCCACTCGCCGACGGGCAGCTTCCATTGGCTCCATGCTTGTAGTGGCCCGTTGGTAAGAAACGTTACCCGCTTTGTTCCAACCAGTCGTGGGTCCCATTGTTGTTTGACCCAGAATTCGATCGTGCCTTGCTTGAGGTCGAAAAGATCAACCGTTTGGCCGTTGACAGATACTTGATCAGGAAGTTTCAATCGGCGATCAGGAACGATCTGAACCGCCTTGCCAAAACGACCGGAAGTAAACGTCTCTTGAGGATGGGGATGTTTTGCTACAGGCAAGACAGCTTGCGTTTGCTCGCGTGAAGGGGAAGTTGATGGAAGTGCTTCGGAGAAGGTAGCCCAGCATTTTTCTATGGGTTGATTGACGATTTGGAACCACGCCTTTGTTCGGCCAGAATTGCGAATCTCAGTAGCATTGTTTTCGAGCTTACGAATCTTGAGCGAAGGCAAGATCGCCGATTCAATCTCTATAGGTTTTTCTGTAGTGGAAGGAAGCCAGCAGCTTTCATTGGCCTCTAATGCGATCGGTCTTGATGCGTTGACCATGGTCGCATTCGGAGCACTCAGCACCGCCAACTCCAACTTGGGTGCTAGCACATAGAAGCCGGCAGGTTCGTCACCCGGAATCGTTAGCTTGTGAATGTAGACCTCAAAGTTCGGCGAATTGCGATCAAACGGTTGGATATCCGAGGCAAACTTCTGAGTAACAACTTGAAAGTTCCTCAACGGCGAACCGTCCGGTCCAATCGGATTTAACTGCGGCTCGTAACCCCAGAGCGTTGCCCGCAAGACGCGGCGTTTCCTTTTCGCCAAGGCAATCGCCGTTCGTTGAGGCTTCACTGGCGGCGGTGGCGTCAGCGACACACCACTACGTTTGGCTTCATCCAAAGCCCAAATCAAACGTGGCACGGCGGTCAACGATTGGATCGGTGCGTAGGGATTATAAATCCGGCGTCCCAATTCTTGCGGCACTTTCAACGGCTCGGACAATGGGAACAAAGAGTCTAGCTCGGCCAGTGCGGGCCGCAGGTGTTCAGGATCGCGTGTGTAGTAATACGCGTAGCCCAAATGCACGTTCGAGTACCGTCCGACGTCTTCGTAAAACGGATCAGCTGCATAACAGGCGTCAAAGTACTTCTTGAAGATTTTCTTCATGCGAGGGTCACGCGTCGCGCGTGCGTACTTCCACATCGCAGGGATCCAGTAATGGCAGAGCAACGGAGCCTCACCGTGATTGGGCAATCCGTTTTCCTGAGTCCGCCAAACTCCAATGCGATGATCGGGATCGAGATACGCGGCCGCACACTCTTCCAGCGCCTGCTTGATCTGCGGGTCCCACGTGTGTTCGTACAAGGTTGCCAAATTGAAGAAATGCGTCATCTGATGCCGCAAGCCGGAAGTGAACGGCGAGTAATCGCGAATCATCTCGGCCCACGTTTTTGACAGCTCGGTGGCGTCGGTTTGTTGGAACCACGGTTGCTCGCGATGCCATGGTTTGAAGTCGGGTGACGCACTGTTCTTGCCTGCGAGGTCGCCCCAATACTCTCGCCAGAAATTCAACACGTCGTTGTATCGCTCGTCGCCGGTCAAGTAGTACGCCAGCGAAGTCGTCTCAAGCGTGCGATGATAACTGGCCCAAAACTGTGATCCGCCACGCAACCACGCCTCGGCCGAGTCCCGTTGCCGTACGTAAAACAACGCACTGTCGATCGACCAATCGCCGGGACGGAAGTGAAGCGTTTGCTTCTGACGAAACCCGCCTCGCCATCCACATTGATATTGCAGCGGCACGTGTGTGACTGCGATGTCGACCCAGTGGTTCTCGGACGGGAAGGCCCAGTTGTAAAACTTTCGCTCACCGCTTCGCAGGTAGCACCACCATAGCTGTGTTTCCTTTTGGTAAGTGTGATATTCGAATCGCCTTGGGTCGGCATAATGCAGCTGCATTTCCTTGTCCCACTGATAGCTGTAATGAGGCCCACTGCCGAACGCCCACCAACCGTAGTCGCCAAAATCATCCTGAGCCTTTTGGCCAAGGTCAAAGATACGATCAACGATCGCTTCGTACTTGGAAGCGTTCGGACGCGCGGCCAAGGGACCGAACACGTCGGTCGAGCAATTCCACTCGCCGCTGGCTAACGCCAAAGGCTGCTTTGCGGCCAGCCGACCGTACTCTTGCCCATCGGCTGCCTGAGCAGCGGGAGCCACATGAAAGTAGAACTCGTGATGCTTGTTAATGCCTTGCCCGTCAACGTCTCCGCTATTCAATGCGGCGTGTCCGGCATAGTAGAAAAAGTTGGAAATTGGATTGAGCGTTCCGCGAACGCCTTTCCAATTCAAGATGTATTTGTCTCCGGCGGGGCCAAAGAACTTCCGCAAACCATCAGGGCCGAAGTCCAATGGTCCAGCATGGGGGCTCCAAAGGTGCATGATCATTTCGTCGTCGGTCACTTCCCACTGTTTGGGGAACTGCTGCCATAACCAGCGCAACGAACCAGTCACCGCCACGCGGTCATCGGCGACTTGCATCCATTCGCCAATGTGCTGGCTGCTGTGCAGTTTTCGCTGGCCATCCGTATTCGTTTCGGCAATTATCCCGCGGCACTCCGGATTGCCGAAGTGTCGAAAAGTCGATTGATACGACGTGAGGGCTTTTGTATCTGGCTTCCATACAGCGGTGAGGATTTGATTGCCGTCTTTGCCCGATGAGTCAAAAGTCACTCTACGTTTGCTTTTTTCGCCGGCCAGCTTTAACGCGAATCCTATGTCGTGAAAGTGCGTCTGTTTGGTTGAGCCGATGATCTTGAACTCATCAATCAGTTTGATCAAACCGAGTCCCGCATAAAGATGATACCGAGTCCGAGAACTCACTATGGGTTGGCTGTTTGGCGCGGTGTAAAAGTCGTCGACACGTATGCACGCACGGACGGGCCCTGCCGTCTCGACGACAATCTTCCGCCCACTGCCATCGCGTGAGTTAGAATGTCGCTGGGCATTTTGGTCGAGGAAATAATGTTCTCCCTCATTCGCTCCTCGTATGACAACTTCGGTTGCGGCGATCTTTCCGTCGCCGTTCAAGTCAGCACGAATCGCCCCAAGGGCCGATGTTGCCTTTGCAGAAAACTCGGCGGTGATCACCCCCGTGGAGACTCGCGTTGCTGTGTCGCGATCAACTCTCAGCAGGCTTGGGAAAGACGCACGCGCAACATCCTTTCCGAACTCCAGCCAATACTTAACGTTCGGCTGAGCCACAAAGTCGATCGTCAACCAGCGAATGCTCTTTCGCTCGGCATCCCAGGTTGCGGTAACGCGAGATTGGAGAGCATGCTCGACGCCCTGCTCGTCCACTAGCCGGCAGTTGTCCTCATCAGTCAATCCGCCACGCGGAAACGGAATTCCCGTCGTCACTGGCCACGCGACGTGGCGTTCTGCAAAGGGCTCGTCGATGGCAATCTCAACACGGGTCGCGGCATCTACTGCTGCCGAGTGTAAGAGCAAAGCCCAAAGGACAAGCAGCCTTCTAGAATTCGTGAACAAGCTTGGTGAATTCATCGCGTGTGTTCCTTTCGCTTGTCCATAAAGTAATGTGTCGGGCGATGTGCGCGAATGAACTCAGCGATTTCGAGCATGTGAGCGGACATTGACGCTGTTTTGTTGCAGGCTTGGAAACTCACGGAAGTCAATTGTATTCTGGAAGGGACGTTTCGCTGACACGAGAATTACGTTAATTCCTCATGAGTCGATTTACCTTCACCGTTGGCTTCATCTTCGCCATTTCGAGTCTCTTCAGAAGAAACGAACATAGAATCCTGGCCCCTTGACTTCGGGCTTCGTCCATATTGGAAATACAAACAATGATTCAACTTGACCGACGACACTTTCTTCGCGGGCTTGGCGTTTCGATTGCATTGCCAACGCTTGAGTCGTTGCATGCTGCAAGCAAAGCAAAACCGAGTAGCTCTGCAAAGCATTTTGTCTGCGTGTCGCCCAACTACGGGATGTATCCCGGCGGATTCTTTCCAGAGAAGACGGGAACAGACTACGAGATGCCGTCGCTCTTGAAATCGCTGGAGCCGCATCGACGCGACCTGACGATTTTCACGAATCTTGATCATCCTGGTGTTGGTGGCGGGCATGGTTGTTCGCAAACGTTGCTCAACGGTGTTGAGATGAAAGACGTCAAAGATGAACCGCAGCGATTGCATTCCCTTGACCAAGTGCTTGGCGAGAAACTCGGCCAGTCAACTCGTTTTCCATCGTTGCTACTTGGCAGCGGCGTTTCGTGGTCGAGAGCAGGAATCAAGTTACCGACTGACAGTGACCCGACACGCGTTTTCACAAAACTGTTTGTCGACGATCAGGCCAAGGTCAAGCAAAAGACACGGCAGTTTCTTGACGAAGACGCAAGCATTCTTGACGTTGTGCAACAGGATGCAAAGCGTCTAAACACGCGGCTAGCAAAGACGGATCAAGCAAAGCTCGACCAGTATATGACGGCGATTCGCGAAGTGGAACGACAGCTTCAGCGTCAGGAGAACTGGCTCGAGATAGCGAAGCCCAAGATTAAAGACACCGTGATTCGCGGCGATGGTGACGACACGATCGTTGATCTCGCATATCCCTACAACACAGCAGTGATGTATGACTTGATGGTGCTCGCGTTGCAAACGAACTCGACAAATGTGATTTGCTACGGGCATCCGGGCGGCAATCGCATGTTTCCATTCGAGGGAATCACGCTGGGTTATCACTCGCTGACACACCATGGAAAACGGCCCGAACTGCTTAGAGAGCTTTCGATCATCGAAACGTTCTACGCGGCACAGTTCTCACGGTTTCTGAAAAAGCTCAAGGACACACCAGACACCAAAGGCAAGTCGCTGTTGGAATCGACCGTCGTCCTGTTCGGTAGCGGTATAGGCAACGCGAGCTCGCATTCAAGTCGCAACCTACCGATCCTCGTCGCTGGTGCCGGCTTCAAGAACGGCAGTCACCATCGCTTCGATCGGCAAGGGCGCGATGGTCGTCCCCTCGCGGACTTGTTCGTAACGATCCTTCAGCAACTCGGAATCGAACAGGATACGTTTTCTACCAGTACATCAAACCTGAATCATCTGCTAACGTGAGCGGCAAGGCTCTGCGGCCATCGGGCGCTAGCTGCGCTATCTTCACCGAATTGCGGGAAAGGTGGCCACAGGGGGCTGGGGACGAATCTTCGAGCCCCAGTTACCAGCTTGGGGGCTCGAAGACTCGACCCCAGCCACCCCGGTATGAATCAAATAAAACGCGATGACAATCAAATACGTTACTAAATTGAATTCCTGTGAGCGGTACACCGCTGACCCGTTTTTGCGCGCATGCATATCGCCCGCCTCAAGCACCGCCGCACTCATCCTCTGTTTCGTGTGCGCCAACCTGGCGCAGGCCGATGATATCCTTAAGCCGTTCATTGACACGTATTGTATCCGCTGCCACGGTCCCAAACAGCAAAAGGCCGATCGGCGTTTTGATCAACTCTTGGTACGCCCAAAGGTGCCGGCCAGGGGATCACGAGACCAGCAGGAACCGGCGGCTAGCGCCTTGCCACTCACGAACGAACAAGCCGAGCTGTTGCAAGAGATTCTGGACCAGCTGAATCTCGCTCAGATGCCACCAGAAGACGAAAGACAACCTTCGACTGAGGAACTCAAACGTGTCGTTGCTTACTTAACCGACACACTCGCGAAGGCGCGCGAACAGGCGCGAGAGAACTCGGGCAAGGTTGTTATGCGGCGACTGAATCGCGTCGAGTACCGCAACACCATCCGCGACCTTTTCCAGTTGAGGATGATCGACTTCGATCCGACAATCACGTTTCCGGCGGATGACTCGACGGACGGGTTTGATAATGTCGGAGAGGGTCTCGTCACTTCGGATTACTTGCTGCGAAACTATCTCGAAGGGGCTCGCAAGGTAGCGGACAAGGCGATTCAACCAGGACCGCGTCCGAAGATGATTCACTATCAAATGGGTGGCACTGCAAGCTCGGACAAAGCCCCGACTGTCTTAAACGGCGTCAGCGTCGACAAGGAAGGACGCAAAGAGGCCGGGCGTTTGTTTATCAAGTTCCGTCAGCCGTTAGGAATCCGAGGCCTCGACAAAAGGGGCGTTCCGGCAAGCGGCGAATACTTGATTCGATTTTCGGCACAGGCCGTTCGTCGCAAATCTCGATACAAGGACGAGGACCTTCGCTACAACTCGAACGAGCCGATACGACTTTCGATTTCGATTGATTCACGCCAGCTAGGCCCGACGGCTCATCGGATCATTGGCGAATACGAGATTCCCGACGACAAGCCGATTGAAATCGAACATCGCGTTTGGTTGGAACGTGGATTTACTTTCCATGTTCATTGGGCCAATGGTCCGGACGGATCATTCAAACGCATCCTTCGCAAAGTGCTGCCGAAGTACAACAAAGACGCTCTCTTTCCCGTCCGCAATCCGCCGGAGATGTACGTCGGATCGGGCCCGGAATTGCACGTCCACACCTTGGGAATCGAAGGCCCGTTTTACGAGGATTGGCCACCACCCGGTTTTGCTCGGTTCTTTCCAAATCCGCCGAAGAAGCCAGACGCCGATTATCTCGACGCGTCGCTCGCCCGAATGGCCGATCAAGCTTGGCGTCGTCCCGTGACAGACGCCGAACTTCAGCCTTACTTCGATTTGGCTCGACTGTATCTAAGCGAAAACAACGACTTCTGGGCCGCGGCCAAGTATGGCACGCGAGCGATTCTGACTTCGCCCAACTTTCTCTATTTAGCGGAAACAGCTGAAGAGCCCGCAGCGAGCGCCGAGTCACTCAAACGTCGAAATATCAATTCTTATGAATTAGCGACACGGCTTTCGTATTTCTTGTGGAGTTCCATGCCAGACGATCAATTACGTTCCGCCGCCGCTAGCGGAAAGCTGAGCGATCCTGTCCAGCTCCGACAACAAGTCGAACGTATGTTACGCGATCCGAAGGCGAACGCGTTGACCGAGAACTTCGTCGGCCAATGGTTGGGACTGCGAAAGCTCGGTGAGATGCCTCCCGATCCGGAACAAAATCAAAGTTACTATAAGGATGACTTGGAGAACGCGATGCGAGAGGAAACGAAACGTTTCTTCGCATACGTGCTCCAACAAGATCGCAGCATCTTTGAGTTCGTCGATTCCGATTACACGTTTCTCAACTCGGCATTGGCTCGACATTACGGGATTCCGGATGTCACGCACGGGGACTTTCGCAAAGTGGTGCTAAAGCCTGAATTCCGTCGTGGCGGTTTGCTCGGCCATGGCAGTATTCTGACGGCAACCTCGAACGGAGTTGAAACGCAACCGGTGGTTCGCGGCGTTTGGATTTTGGAGAACTTGCTCGGGACACCACCAAATCCACCGCCACCGGATATCGAACCGATCGAACCTGATACTCGCGGAGTGTCAACGATCCGGCAGCTTATGGAAAAGCACCGCAATAATCCGACGTGCTACGAATGCCATCGCAAGATCGATCCGCTTGGCCTGTCAATGGAGAATTTCGATCACGTCGGCGCGTGGCGAGACCGCTATGCGAAGCGTTTACCCATCGATTCAACCGGTGAGCTTTCTGATGGTTCGAAGATTTCAGGTGCAAGCGGAATCAAGAAGTATCTCTTGGATCGACCCGAGCAATTCACTCGATGCGTCACCGAAAAACTGTTGATCTACGCTCTTGGACGTCGTCTTAGTTTCACCGACCGAGCCGACATCGACCGCATCGTGACGGAGCTGGCCAAGCAGAAGCATGGATTGAAAGAACTGATTCAACAAATCGTTGCTAGTGAAGCGTTCAAATCAAAATGAAGTGGTTCATCTCCGCGTTAATTGTCGCATTAACAGTTGGGCAATCTTATGCCGACGAACGGCCTAACATCGTTGTGATCGTGGTCGATGACGTCGGCCGCGATTGGCTCAGTTCTTATGGAGCGAAACATCAGACGCCGAATGTCGATCGATTAGCCAAACAAGGTGTGCTGTATCAGACTGCATGGGCAACACCAAACGGCACGGCGACTCGTCTGACTCTGCTAAGTGGACAATATCCGTTTCGACATGGTCGGGGGAAACACTCCTCGGCTGAAGGTTTCAGTTGGAAGAAGTTCACAAGCTTCGCTCGAGTGCTTCGAGACTCCGGGTACGCAACCGCGATCGGCGGGCAGTGGCAACTCAATCATCTCGACAAGCAAGCAAATGCACTCAAGCTCCATGGATTCGACGAACATTGTGTTTGGCCAGAAACGGAAGGACGCTATTGGGAAGCGGACATTATAACCAACGGCCGTCGCGAGACAGTGCCTTACGGTCCCGACAAGATCAACGACTTTCTGCTGGATTTCATTAAGCGAAAGAAGGACAGGCCGTTTCTCGTTTACTATCCAATGCGGTTGGCACATGGCCCTCACGCGACGACGCCATTGAACAAAACCGACCGGCAAGGCGCTAGCCGGTCTAGCAGAGAAAAAGTACTGGTGGCTAGCACTAAGACAGAAAAAGTGTCGAAAGATGATGTAGCCCTGTACGCTGTCAATGTGACCTACGTGGATCGTTTGGTTGGGAAGCTTGTGAAAGCGATCGACGACGCAGGTCAGAAAGACAACACGCTGATCATTTTCACCAGCGACAACGGATCTGCATTCACCGGTGTCCTGCATGGCAAGCCGTTGCCCAAAGGCAAAGGCCGCGAAAGTGACATCGGAGCACACGTTCCGTTCATCGTTCGAGCACCGTTTCTCACCGACGGCGGACAAGTTTCTCGGGACCTGATCGATTTTACGGACCTCTATCCAACGTTTCTCGAACTGGCGAAAGTCAAAGGCCCAGAAAATCTCGCGTTAGACGGAAAATCCTTTGTTCCTAGTCTTCGTGGAAGCGAAGACCCATTCGACAAACGCAACTGGATCTACTCGCAAGTTGGCGACTTCCGCATGATTCGCGACTGGCACCACACTCTCGACAGCAAAGGTGGTTTTCACGACATCAACAAAGACCCGTTGCAAGAACATAAGGTCAGCCCGCAAGACAAGATCGCGCCGGGTCGGCGACAACGTTTGCAAATGATCCTTGACCGCCTTCAAAAGACGGCATCGTCACCGTGAACAGCTAGCACTTAGATTGAATTGACCTTCCATGTTTCAGAAATCTCTATTCGTTATCCTCGTCTTCACGTGGGCCTCTTCCGTCCAAGCGGAGATTAAGATCGCGAATCATCAAGACGAGACGACTGTTCGATACCCCGTCATCCTCTTGCGCGGGACTGCTGACGCTCAGGCGAAAGCTTTGACAGTGCGAGTCGCCGGCGCGGAGAAGGAATGTGTGGTCGTGCGTCATGACAACCGCTTCAAGTCGCTCGTCAAACTGAAGCACGGGAACAACGTCATTGAGCTGCAAGCTGACCAAGAAAAGCCCGTCCAGCTCAAGATCGCTTACGACTCGCAAACCAATCCGCATTACGTGCGAGTGATCTGGATGACCGACAGCGAGGGTGATACGACTTTCGCTGCGCCGTCGGACGACGTGCCGCAGGACTATGCAGCGCGACTCCGAACCGCTGCACAGTTGATGCAGACTTTTACAGCCGAGAGCATGAATGGCCTGGGCTTTGGACGCCGCACATTTCGTCTAGAGAGAGACGACGATGGACAAATTGTCGTTCACACACTGAAGGCGCCGAAGAAAGCCGAGCACTATTATCAGCTCCAGGATGGACGCTGGTTCGGGGAAACTTACCGCTGGCTGAATCAAGAACACGGCGATCCGCTGGCGAAGAACATGGTGCTTGCAGCGTTCACTCGCAAGGACCCGGAGACAAAGCGGATGAAAGCCCACACTGCCCTCGGCGGTGGCAACCTGGGGCTGTTTGGAAGCGCGTCGGTGTTTTCATGGCCTCGAGATCTCGACAGTGCCATCAGCGCGTTTCAGGACGCCAAGCGTGTCGATCCGACTCAAGTTCACGATGACAGCGCGGGACGCAACACCTATTGGGGACTCGCGTCGACAACCATTGGTGCAACGCTTCACGAAATGGGGCACACATTTGGGCTGCCTCACTGCAAAGATCGATTCGGCATCATGACACGCGGCTTCGATCACTTTAATCGAGCCTTCACATTTTCTGATCCGCCGAGCGGTCGCAATCGCGTGGAGCGGGTTTTCACGAAGAAACAAGAAGCGTACTTCGCCCCGATCAGCGCTTCGTATCTGCGTTGGAGCCGCTGGCTTCAATTGGATGAGCAAGAGTATTCCAATACAGCCCGCCCGCGAATTGAGATCGATGCGCAGAAAAAGCAGGTCAAGGTATCCTCGGATTCAGGCGTCGCTTGGGTTGGATTCTGGGTCGGTTCCGATGTCCATTCCCATCGGGATTTGAAGGGCGAGTTGCCAAAGTCGGTCGAGTACTCATTTGAAGAGATCAAAAAGCTACTGGGTGGAAAGACTCTGAGCCACGTAACGACCATCAGCTCGAACGGCATCTCCGCTCGCAAGAGTGTCGAAAGAAAACAGTGAGTGACGCGTGCCTTGGAATTTCGCAGAAAGTGTGGATGCGTAAACGGATCGTTTATGGTCGTGCGATGGAATCATCGCCAACTTCTTGCTCAAAATTATTCTTCATCACACACGATTGAGCGAGAATTCGATGACTGACCATTTAGACGCCCCAAGCGTTTTAGTGGATATGTTGTTCCTCAAGGACGATGTCTTCGCCCTCGACATTGATGACGACGAGGAGTCTCAAGCCGAGGTATCTCAGGACGCCTGCGGTTGTAACGGTCTCTGTCAGAGCAAGCTGTTAAAGCGAGACACGTAAACGCTTCGTTTATGGAATCTCATCTCGGCGACGTTAAGCTAGCCTCATGAAAGCATACTTCCGGATTCAACGGTCGCGCTACCTTCCTTTCGTTCCGTTTTCTAAACGGCTGTCTGAATCCGCTATTCGCATCGGCGCGAAATAATACGATTGGTGGCGAGTACACTTCTCACCTCTTGCTTGCCGCTACTGAGAACTCCTCTGCCGATGTGTGGACACTTGTGGCACGCAGGCGGAGCTGGTTTGTTCGGGCTCAGTTTGCCTCGACTTCTGCAGGCGGAGCAGCAGCAGGCTTTCGTTAATGGACGAGCGAAATCTGTGATTTTTCTCTTCTTGTTCGGCGGGCCCAGCCAATTGGAAACGTTTGACTTGAAGCCGGATGCCCCTGGCAAAATCCGTGGACCGTTCAAGCCGATCGATTCGCGAACCCCGGGCCTATTGATCGGCGAGCACTTACCGAACACGGCGAAGATTTCCGACAGATTCTGCGTCGTCAAGACGATGACTCACAGCTTCAACGACCACAGCGGCGCGGGGCATTACATCCAAACGGGCCGTCGATGGGATCGGTGACCGAGTACCTTTCGTTACGCCAACAAACTCAAGAAACGAGCGGGCTACCGAACTACATGGTGTTGCCGAACTGGTTAGGTGCGTTGCAGGAGAAAGGTCAATACCGCCGACCAGGGCAATACGGCGGTTGGTTGGGGCCGGCTTACGATCCCTTGAACACGGACATTCAAAAGAAGGACTTGAAAGATAACCCCTACTGGCGAGATTGCTCGGACGATGAGTTGAAGTTCGAGATTCAAGGACTTGTCAAACAACAGCAGCTTTCGTTGAATCGGCTAGGGAATCGCAAGTCGCTGCTTGAACAGTTCGAAACCCAGCACCGCGGACTCGACAGCAAGCGAGCTTCCACATTCGATCATTTCCAACAAAAGGCGTTGGACCTAGTAACCTCGAAAAGGACACGCGAGGCGTTGGACATTACTCTGGAAGCGGACAAGCAGCGCGATGCCTATGGCCGACATCTTTATGGACAATCATGCTTGATGGCGCGGCGATTGGTCGAAGCGGGCGTGCGGTTTGTGACTGTGCATTACGACTGCGTGGACGGCTACAGTTGGGACTCGCATCGCAGCAGCAACCACCTCAAGAATCACCTGATCCTAACGTTCGATCGAGCATATTCAGCGTTGATCACGGATCTCGACGAACACGGGTTGCTTGACGAAACATTAGTCGTCGCGATTGGAGAAATGGGCCGCACACCGAAAGCCAACGACAATTGGGGACGCGGACATTGGAGCACACTGCTCCCAGCAGTTTTGGCTGGAGCCGGAGTCCGCGGCGGCATCGTCTATGGCGAAACAGACAAGAACGCCGAATACCCCATCGAGAAACCCACATCGCCAGAAGACGTGGTGGCAACGATCTACAAGACCTTGGGGATCGATCCCGAAATCCGCCTGCCAGATGCGCAAGGTCGCCCTGTTGACATCGTCCAAGGTGGAACGCCGGTGGATGATATCTTCAGTTAAAGTGTCTGCAACGAACCATCTACAGCCTTAGGAGATCGATCGGGCGGTGGCCCTCAACTGGCGGCTAAAGCCTGGACTCCAGCAAACGATCATCGAATGAAAATCGGCGAACTCCATGCCCACTGGTCATTGGTTTGTCGGACGCGAATGTAATAGGAATCGCCTTCGATGGCCGCATCAATCAACGAACAATTCCAAATCAGTTCGTGAGGCTCTGCAGCGTGGTGGATTCGAAGACTGGGGGTTTCGAGACTTCCCAAGCTCGCCGATCGCGCGCCTTGAAGCAGTTCTTTCAGAGTCCACTGATGAGTCGTTCCATTGACGTTCGCATAGACGATCGTCGTTCTTGGTGCTTCCACTTCCAAACAAACACCCTGCATGTTGGCCGTGTAGTTATTAGGGTTGCCGTGTCCCGACGCCACGAAGTTGACGCATTGGTCGTTGGATGATTCGACCCAGGCAGTGTGCGTACCCGCATCGGATTCCTCATCCAGCGGAGAGACGACTTGCCGCCCGCGAAATCGTGGCTCAACATTGATCACCTGGCCCTCACGAACTCCAAACTCGACATGCCACGTCGATTCAACTTCACGCAAACCCCAGCCAAGCTCTAAGTGAAGTTTCGTTCGGACAACTTCTGTCGTATCGGGAGTCTCGAATTCATACTGCGAGAATCTCCGGATCAGTTGGTTGTTCTTTATCACGTCAACGCAATCAATCGCGCCGCCCCCACTGACATCGACGGTGATGTTGGCGGTTTCGCTGGCTTCAATGACCGAACCCATTGGAGCGTCGTTGATCGAGAATCGCAGTCCAATTCGATCGCCAGTCAGAGCGTAGCTGCGACGGCTATAAAGTGCGTCCCAGATCGCGTCGCGCGTGCAAGCAGTTGTCCAAATTCCAGTCAGCCCGTGTCCGTAGCTGCCGGGATGCCCGCTATGATGATCCGTCCCGCCGGTGACGCCAAAGATGTGACCTTGATGTAAACCGTACTGAATCGTGCTTTGCCAATCCGAAGGGCCCATCACATGTAGAAACGGTCGTGTCCCCTCATTTGTTTCCGAGCAACCATGCATCGAGATCAATTCGACAAACGGCGCGAACTTGGGATCGTGCGATTTCCAATCGATACCCCGAGTACCCTGGCGATAGCCGATATGATGTGGCTGCGCCAAAATGTCGATGCCACGTTCTCTCAAGTCCGCCAATTGTCGATGCAGGTCTTCGAGGCTCGTTGGATAGAGGATCTCGCCAGCTAAATCTTTGTAGATAATGTTACGGTCACCGGTCGCTGTGAAATGAACTTCAAAGGCCGGAAAGATCACGAAGCGGCCTTCTTCGTTTTTCGACTTCAAGGTTTCCATCATCTGTGGCCAAACGCTTTTCAATCGATTGAATCCATTCAAATGATAGTCGACCGTAACCTGACTTAAATCCGGCGGAATGTCGGGCCAGTGAGCGTGTCCTGTGATCGAAACGAAGTCGAGCCGCTGCTGGGCATTCGCCAACGCGTCTTCTAACGATCCGTGCCCATAAGAGATCCCGCAGTGGTTGTGGATGTCGCCGTAACAAAGCCGAAGATTGTCGTATGCTGGCATAATGAATCCGATAGTCAAAACGAATTCCCAGCACGTCGCTGGGGGATTCGACGGAATTCGGTCTGGTGTTCTGGTGAGACTTACTTTTCAACAGCGTGAAGCACTTTGCCGTGGTCGTCTCGGAACTCGATTCGCAACGTTCCGTTCTCGCGACTCAGGATGTGCAGGAATCCGCCGGTTGGTTCGGCGTATTTGAAAGGTTGTTTGATCAGACCGTCCGGATCCGTGCTACTCGGATCGCCCGGGGCATGGCCACGGATTGCGTTCTCGTCGTTCAACGCGCCGCAGCCGAATTCCTCGACACCAGATGGATGAATGCTGTGGAACTGCCAGTGGCGGTCACCGCAAACTGTCAGAAATCCGCTGATTTTGTTGGCCTTGAGCCAGTTGAAAAAAAACTGAGCCTCATGGCGATAGCCACCGATGTTCGTGTGATTGTCCTTCTTGCGTTTGCCATCGGGACCAACCATCGGCGTGGGCGAGATTAGAATCTTCCATGTAGCATCGCTCTCGCGAAGCGTTCGCTGCAACCACTTCCGCTGAGTCTTACCCCACAGTGACTTGCCAGGACCGTCTTTCATTGCCTTCGGCGATCGGTGATCGCGGCCCTCGGTCAGCCAAAATTGCAAATGCTTGCTGACTCGGTGTGTGCGGTAAGTCGGCGTCTTTTTATCGCCAGCAGGCGCGATCGGAAGCTGCTCGCGAAACAAGTCGATGCCCGTCTTCGGAAGCGGCAGCTTGGCTCCGGTAAGGTCGGCGTCGTCGAAGCGAAAGTCGTGATCGTCCTTCGACCAATAGGCAGGAGTTTGCCCGAAAAACTCGACCAATCGTGGAAAGCGAAACTGCTCGTGCCACTTTTTGCGGAGCTGTGGGAGCGTCTGCGCGGCGGGTTCGGTTTTCGTTCGAGGCCAATCGTAGTAGACGATCTCGCCAGTGCCGACAAAGAATGTCGGCTTCAGTTTCGTCATTGCTGAAAAGGACGGGTAACCCAGTTTACGTTCTTCAACGGGCGTCGAACTTGGCGAGCGATCGGCGTTCTCGCCTTTAATGAATCGGTCGTAGATCATGCAACTGCCGACACAAAAGTTGACGGGGACGCTCTGCTCCGCACCAGGTAGCGTTGTAAAGTGCCGTGACCTGCCGACACGAACGGCGTCGCGCGATTTGCCAATTTGCGTGCGGTAGGAATACAGCGTGCCCGGCTTTAGTCCTGTCAGTTGAGCTCGAACGATGAAATCATTTTTCGCCTCAGCCGTTTGCCAGTCAGTCAGCTGAGCGTTGCTGAAACTGCTGTTCGTAGCGATTTGAAAGCGTACAACTCCTGGAGCACCAGCAATGTCTCCGTCAGCATTCAGCCCTTTTGTCGCGGTCAAACGCGTTTGCAACAACGCCGTTGTCGTGGTGACTTCACCAGCAAACTCGCCCTGCGCCGAGAACGGTTTGGGCTTGTCGGAAGCGAGAACGGAACTGACGGCAAGAAGTACAATGGTGAGGATCAGGTATCTCATGGGTGAATGTCTGATAGAGTAGAGGTTGAGAACGTCAAAAATCGTTGCAGCGATACACGTTGATTTTCTGACATGGTAATCCGACACGGATGAAACGAACAGATCTTGCTCTCTTTACTCGATCCAGCGTGAATCCCTTATGACTTCTCACATGAAACTTACCTTCACGTTCGCCTTCGGACTGGCGTTGTTTTCCAGCACTCTCTTTGGAGCCGAACGTCCTAACATCCTGTTTATCCTCACCGATGATCAGGCCCCCTGGGCGGTTGGAGTTGCCGGGCATCCGCTGGCGAAGACTCCACACATGGATGCCTTGTTCAACAGCGGCGCTTATCTTCCTAACAGTTACACTGTCACCCCGGTATGCAGCCCATCACGAGCCAGCTTGATGACAAGCCGTTACGGGACGGAGCTGGGAATCACCGACTGGATCAAGCCGTGGCAATCATGGGAGCCCGAGAAAGGACTTGGCGGGACGGAATGGGGGCTCAATCCCGAGAGCGTCGTTTGGCCACGTCTGCTCCAGAAGGCTGGCTACGACACGACATTGATCGGTAAATGGCACCTTGGCCAGCCGAACTTCTACCATCCCACAAAGTTCGGCTTCAAAACGTTCATGGGACATCGACACGGCGGATGGGCAACCGTCGATTCTGTTATGGAAAAGGGAAGACGAGACCGAGGCTTCAAGGGCTTGACCGCAGACATCCTCGCCGACGAGGTCGTCACGTTTCTTGAAAAGAAACGCAGCAAGCCTTTCCTGTGCTGCTGGTTCACCCGAGCGCCGCACACTCGCTGGCTGCCCGTGAGCGAAGAGGACGCCGCTCCCTACGCGAATCTCTCCGATGCCGACACGCCGGTACCCCATCCCGACTACCCTAACCTCGACACCGCTCGCGTTAAGCGGATGACTCGTGAATACTTTTCGTCGGTTCGCAGTGTCGACCGCAATCTCGGCCGAATCCTGAAGACGCTCAAACAACAGGGCCTGGAAGAGAACACGATCGTCATCTATTCGTCCGACCACGGATACAACATGGGCCACAACGGCATCTGGCACAAAGGCAACGGGCACTGGGTGGTGAAGCCGCTACCGGATGTGACCAACTCGAATATTCCGAGGGGCCAGCGTCCGAATATGTATGACACGTCAATCCAGGTGCCAACCGCTGGCCAGGAGTCATCAAGCCAGGAACGGTCATCAGCCAAACTACCACGAACCTAGACTGGTTCCCTACCATCTGCGCCATGGCCAGCGTTCCAATTCCCAGCCAAGCAACCATCCGCGGCCGTGATCTCGGTCCGCTCCTGAAGGGAGAGACTTTTGGCGAATGGGACAACGCTTACTATGGCGAATACAGCACGCTTCACCAGTCCCACACTGATATGCGTTGTTGGCGAACAAACGCATATAAGCTTGTGCGAGACTTCAAGAATCCTGAGCGAGATGAGTTTTATGATCTAAAGAAAGACCCTGGGGAAACGACCAACCTCATCAATACTAAGGACAACGCGTTGAAACAGGTGATCGCCGAGTTCGATGGTTTGATCCATACAAGGATGGTGGCGGTTGGTGATAGAATTCTGAAGTAGCGGGCTTAGCTGTTCACCTAGAGAAGAAACATGATTTCCAATCAATACGACGTACGTTGGCGTATGTTTTCCATCATTGCTTGCTGCGTCCTGACGTTGGCTTTCTTTCCTTCGGCCCTCTTCAGCCATGAAGCTGATGGGGCCAATGTGTTGCTTATCCTTTCGGATGACCACAGTGTTCCGCATGTGGGTTGCTACGAAAGTGAGAATTGCCAACGGTTCAGCATCACGCCGAATCTTGAGCCTTTGCCAAGCAAGGAATGCGATTTGATCGAGCCTACACCGCGGCTCCACAATGCACCCCGTCGCGGATCTCCATCTTTGCGGGTCGTTCGCCTGTTCGACTGGGAGTGACGCGATTCGCTCAACCCCCGCGGGGCGACGTGCGATTTTTTACGGATGTTTTGCGGGAAAATGGTTATTGGGTGGGGCTCGATGGGCGTCATCAACACCTCGATGGTCGTGCAAGAGAGGCTGCTCACATTGACGAGACGCTGAAGGCCGAAGGAATGCAAAACCTTGCTTCGCGATTCGACCATTTCGTTCGCAGGGCGAGTACGAGGGGCGACAACTTAATCCAAGTTCCACAACGCATCGCCGCGGCACTCGATAAAGTCCCCGCGCAAAAACCGTTCTTCCTTTACTTCGGTTTCAACCAACCGAACCGCCGTTTTGGCGACGATCACGGGGGAATCGATCCCGACAAGTTAACGTTACCCGCCGATTGGCTCGACCTGCCGGAAGTCCGCGTTGACTACGCGCGTTATCTTGACGAGGTACGCGACCTCGACCGGGGCTTCGATATGATCATGAAGCTTCTGGATGCGCGTAAAATCGCCGAGAACACTCTCGTGATTTTCATGGGTGATAACGGCGAAGCATTGTTGCGTGGCAAAGGAACGCTGCACGATCGTGGCACTCATGTTCCGCTTCTGGTTCGCTGGCCAGCAAAGATTAAGGCAGGCACTGAAAGCGACGCGTTGATCAGTGGCATCGATCTCGGCGCGACGATTCTCGCGGCGGCTGGATTGGAAGTATCTAAAGAGACGGACGGAAAGAGCTTCTTGCCGCTACTTCTTGGCGAAGAGTTCACCGGTCGCAAACACGTCTTCGCCGAGCGCGGGTGGCACTGGGGCCCGATCACTCGCACGGATGGACTCGACCTGTCCCGCTCGATCACGACGCAGCGTCATTGTTACATCTACAATGCCTTGCCAGGACGAAGTTACACGCCGGTTGATATGCCCCAAAAAGATGCGTGGCTCGCGATTCAGTCAGCGCATCAGAAGGGCCAACTGTCGCCTCTTCACGAACGACTCTACTTTCAAAATCCGCGCCCGATTGTCGAGTTATACGACCTGGAGAAAGACCCGTTAGAAGTACAAAACCTTGCAGGCCGAGATTCACACAAACAAATCGAGCAGCAACTACGCATCGAGTTGGAAAAGTGGATGATCCGCGAACACGACTACTTGCCGCTACCAACTCATGCATTGCAAAACGAGCAATGAGTTAAGCAAGAATCTCTTCAACAACACGTCCGTGAACGTCGGTCAGCCGGAAGTCGCGACCGCTGTATCGGAAAGTCAGTTTTTCGTGGTCGAGTCCCATTAAGTGCAGAATCGTGGCATGTAGATCGTGGACATGAACCTTGTTTTCAACAGCCGCGAATCCAAACTCGTCCGTTGAACCGAAAGTCATACCACCTTTCACGCCGCCACCGACCAACCACATCGTGAAGCCGTGGTGATTGTGGTCGCGGCCGTTGCCATTTTCCGCCACTGGTGTTCGACCAAATTCGCC
>PBMZ01000182.1 GCA_002722955.1 Planctomycetaceae bacterium
CGAAAACGTCGTTGCGATCATGGCGACTAAGGGGGTCAGGTTATCGACAACTTTACCATCTTCCCATTTGGGCAAAAGTGTCTCAGATGCACCCGCGGGGAAACTTGGCCACAGCCCTGTCAGCATCTTCAAAATGTCTGGTTTCGCCACCACCAAGTTGGCAACGAAGGCAACGGTCATTAATCCGACGAGCACTTTCATCAACAGTTCGACGTTTTTGTACAAGGTCTTGAAGCCCAACAACGCCACCACGATCAACACGTTGATTCCAATGATCATCGCAATCGGGATGGTTTTGCCTTCGCCAATGAAAGGTTCGATCGCAGCCAGAACTCCCAGGTTGTTGCTGAATTGAAAGCACGCGGCGATCAAGAACAGCGATAAACCAGTCAATGCCGCCACCGGTCTGCCCGCACGATTTGCGAGTTCCTCACACAACGTGCCTTCCAATAGGATGCCCAAGCGTGCCGACAAAGCCGTCATGCCGATCATCAAAACGACGGCAATGGCCAAGACCCACGTCATCTGGTATCCGTGCAAGAATCCAATCTTCGACGAAGACAGAATGCTGCCCGGACCGAGAACCACGGAGGCTGTGATGATGGCGGGGCCAAGACTGCTGAGAATGCCGCGTTTGGGCGCTGCGTCGCTGTTGCTCATGTTGAATCGCTGTCTGTTGAAGTATCAAGGTTGTGGAGCTAATGATCTGGTTGGTGCGCCGTTTTTCAGTTGTTGCACGCGTTCGGTCAACTCTGACAAGCCGGGCTGTAGCTTGATCGCGCGTTCGTAAGCAGTGATTGCCTTGTCTCTGAGCCCCTGTGTTTCGAAGACGCTAGCCAGCATGACGTGGGCCTCGACATATTCGGGAGACTTCGCGATCACGCCTTCCAAAGTTGTCTTTGCTTCTTCGGATAAACCTGCGTTTTGCTGCAGACTGGCAAGTTGCACAGCGGACTTCTCGTGGTCGGGAGCAATTTGCACGATGTTTTCGTAGCGACGAATCTTCGAAGCGGTGTCCTCAACCGCGGAACTCCACCATTCGGAAAAACTGAACAGGCCGACGGCGAGCGCAAACGGCGTCCACTTCAGCAAGTGCATGAATCCCACCGAAAAGTTCGAGCGGACGTTGGTTGCCGACTGACTGTCGACATCCAATCCGTCCCGCGTGGATTGCTCGCGAACTTTCCAAATGAAGCCGTCGAAATAAAAGTGCAAGAGCGTCGACATCCAGAAGAAACCGTTTACCGTGTGGAACAACAATTGGTTGTCCAAGAGGTCTCCCGTTAAACTGCTCAAGCCGTAAGCTAAGACTAAGCCAACGTAGAGTAGCATCATGATGGCGTTGCGTCGGAACAGGAATCTGGTGAAAGACCCCACGTTGCCGGACTTGTCGACTCGGCGGCGGTTAAAGATCCAAACGATGGCAAGATACTGCACGTCATGGAAGATCTCGAACAACGCAATCCCAATTAAGACGCTGTCGATCCAGACCATCGCGTACCACCAAAAGGCAAAGCTGGTGGCCATCAAGACTAACTTGATGCCGCTGGGGGGCGTGCCTCGACGAACTTGGATGACGTGATTTACTAAGAAGGCAACAGTCACGCCAATCGTGCCGATGCCCCATGCTAAACGAAAACCATTAACAAGTCCTGGCGAGATCAGCGGCCCGCCGGCTTGATAGAAGACCTCCAGCAGGTTGCTCATACGGCCTTGTGAAGTAATCAGGCCCAGACTGAACCAAGAGAAGCACATCCACCAGTCCAGCTTTGCGGTCGAGTTGGCGAACGAGCCAACCTTGGCATCATAGATGCGGACGAAGCCGTAGACTTGCATCAATCCATGCCAGAAGCCCCACAGCAGCAGTACCACGCGCATGGCGGTTAGACCGGTCAACGACAACCAAACGCAAACGACCAACAACAAGAGTGGAGCCGCGATGAATCGCACACGAAACCGGCGAAACAGGTCGCGGTCTCCGTAAGCTCGCATCATGCCGGGCAAGTGATGTCCAGTGGCTCCCAGTGCGATGACCATGGTGTAGATGGTTTGGTCAGAGAACCGAAGGTTGGCGGCCATAAGAAGCGGTATGATGAGCGCAGGAGTGGCGATGAACAGCAATAAGTCTTTCCATGCGTCCAGAATCCAAGACACACGGTCCGAGTTTGATGCCAAATTGCTGACAGTGGTGGCCAAACGCAGTCTCCGGTCGCAAGACACTCTGAAGTTACATCTTACTACGTCTGTCATCAATTCCTAGTTGGACGAGACATTCAGCTGAGCCAGCGGTTTCTTACATCAACTCCGGCAAGGGGCGGCGACCGGCGTCGACCAAGTATCGAGGCCGACCGTTCAGATCGTCGATGGTCGTGCGTTCGACGTCGATGCCCAGATTGCGATACATGGTCGCGAACACTTCTTGGAAGTGAACGGGGCGATCAACTGGTTCCTCGGCATAACGATTCGTGCGACCGATGACTTGCCCTGAGGGCATCCCGCCGCCGGCGAGAAGTGCGAAGGTGTTGCGTGACCAATGATCGCGGCCGGCGTTTTTGTTGATCTTCGGAGTGCGTCCGAATTCTCCCCAGACGACGACTGTGACGTCCTTTTCCATTCCATGACGATAGAGATCATCGATCAGAGCCGAAAGACCTTGATCCAACAATGGCAGCGCCTTGCGACCGTTTGAGAAATTACCGCCATGCCAATCGAAGTCGGCGTACGTGGCGGTCACACAACGCACGCCTGCTTGGACCAAACGTCGCGCCAACAAGAACTTGGACATGATCGCTTGATAGCCCTTGCTGCTATATGGAAGCACGTTGGGATCGTCTTTGCCGTAGCTGGCGCGGATTTGCGGATCTTCTTTGCTTAGGTCCAAGGCATCCGCAAGCTTACTAGATGTCAGCAGATTCAACGCTTGCTCGGTGAATGTGTCCAGTTGAGCCGACTTACGTTGCTTGTCGACTTCACGGCGATAGTTATCAAAGCGGCCAAGCAGATCGCGACGTTGACTTAACCGAGCCGTGTCGATTGCGTTCAGCTTCATATTGGCCCGAGTCTCGCCTTCGGGGCGAAATGCTTGGTGAGCCGTTCCCAAGAATCCCGAACCAGGATGATTGTACGGCTCGTGAGCCATCTTCATAAAAAGGTTCGCGCCGGCGGGAACGGCAGGATCAACGGTGCCTTGCAATTTCGAGATCACCGACTCGAAGCCTGGCCATCCGCCTTGTGGCTGATTGCCGAAGCGGCGGCCTGTTACGCACTGAAACGACGAATGCCGTCCATCAGAACCGACGACCGTCCGAATGATGTTCGCTTTGTCCAATCGCTGCGCCATTCGCGGAAAGTGTTCGCCAATTTGCACGCCCGGCAAGTTCGTGTCGATCGGATGAAACTCGCCGCGGATGTCGGAGGGAGATTCGGGCTTCAGATCGACCATGTCTTGATGGGGAGGTCCGCCGGTCAGATAAATCATGATCACGGCTTTGTGCGAACCACTGGCCCTTTGAGCCGCCTCGGCCTGCAAAATTTGCGGCAACGATAACCCGCCCATTGCGAGTCCGCCAATGTTCAAAAACGTTCGCCGAGAAATGCCGTCACATTGTGAGAATTGCCGGCTACCTGGAATCGTTAACATGTTGCAGTCCACTTGAGTCAACCGAGATTGATCACTTAGAGCAGTATGACATGTGTCGGATGGATTGCCAATCCGATCTTGCTGTTTGTGTTCGCTTAACGATTAGGCCGAATATCGTGCCCGCACGATGTTGGAAGGGGCACGTCAGCGGTGTAAACTGTTGTCATGAACCGATCAACGCGCACTTGCTTCATCTTGTGTTTTCTTATTGCGAGTTCCGTGACGGCATTGCGCGGTGAAGATCGCGCGGCTAACCGGGAACTTGCTGATCGCCACTTTACGATACGCATTCTCCCATTGCTCAAGACGAAATGCTTCAGCTGTCATGGCGAGGCCCCCAAGGACGTCAAAGGCGACTTTGATATTCGCTCGCGCGACGGCATCCTCAAGGGAGGCGAGTCCGAAAATGCGGCCATTATTCCGGGCAAGCCCGCCGAGAGCCCTCTCTTCCAAGCAATTCTGTGGGACGGTTTGGAAATGCCGCCCAAGGAAAACGATCGCTTGAATAAAGAACAGATTGGATGGATTCGACAATGGATCGCCACGGGTGCGCCATGGCCAAGCGAAGACGTCCAACGACGTATTCATCAGGAATACCGCTCCGAGGCGATCAACGAAGATGGTGAGCTGGTCAACACCAGTGGGGGGGTGTCCGACGATTGGACTTTCCGCCGTTACCAAGCCGCGGACTTGTGGGCCTATCGCCCGCTGAAACACGTCGATCCGCCGATGTCATTCGAGCCAGCTGGTCACGCCGTCGATGCGTTCATTAATCGACGATTGCGAACGGCCAAGCTAAAAGCCACAAGCCGCGCCGATGCGCTGACTCTGATTCGTCGAGCGACCTTTGATTTGACGGGGTTGCCGCCAACTTGGGGCGAGGTTTGCGCGTTCGAAGAGGAAACCAAACGCAAGCCGAAAACCGCGTACTCGAAGTTGATTGATCGCTTGCTGGCCAGTGATCGATACGGTGAGCAGATGGCGCGGCATTGGTTGGATGTGGTCAGGTACGCGGATTCCGCGGGCTTCGCAAACGACTTTTCGCGTCCGAATGCCTGGCGTTATCGAGACTATGTGATCCGCAGCTTTAACTCGGACACACCGTACACGCAGTTTGTCAAAGAACAGTTGGCGGGCGACGAGATCGATGCAAAGAATCCTGAAAATCTAATTGCCGTCGGCTACCTGCGAATGGGGCCGTGGGAACACACGGGCATGAGTGTCGCGGCGGTGACTCGACAGCAATACCTTGATGATATCACGAACAACGTTGGCGAGACGTTCTTGGCTCACAGCCTGCGGTGTTGTAAGTGTCACGATCACAAGTTCGACCCACTGCCGACTCGTGATTACTACCGGATGCAAGCAGTGTTCGCGACCGTTCAGTTTGCGGATCGCAACCTGAAGTTCTTGCCGAAAGAGAATACGGCCAGGATGGAGGAAGGCAGCAAACGGATCGCTCGATTGATCAAGGATCCCGGGATCAAACAGCACATTCCGAAAGGCACAAGTCCGGAAGACGCTGCCAAGGTGCATTTGGGCGTCAACAAGGTCAAACGCAAGCAATTACAAACCTATCAGCGACTCGCGAATCAGTTTAAACCGCTGGCACTCAGTGTCTATAACGGGCCGCCAACCAGATACATTTCGAACACGCTGCGTCATCCATTTCCAGGCAAGCGTTCGGGGTTGCCACAAGAGATCTTCATCCTAACGGGCGGGGCACTCGCGTCGCCTACAGAAAAAGTGACACCTGGTGTGTTGAGTGCGCTGCCGGCGGTCTTGCCCAAATCTGGCAAGAATCGCGTACAACTCTCAACAACAAAGATCCCGACATCTATGAACGGCCGCCGAACGAAGCTGGCCGAATGGATCACTCGCCCAGACAACCCGCTACCCGCTCGAGTCATTGTCAACCGCGTTTGGCAGTGGCATTTCGGAAAGGGCTTGGCAGCAAATGCCAACAACTTTGGCAAGACCGGCGCCAAACCGACTCATCCGGAATTGTTGGATTGGTTAGCTTCGTGGTTCATTGACAGCGGGTGGTCAATAAAGAAACTGCACCGATTGATCATGACTTCCGACGCATACACGCGCAGCGGGACTCACCCAAACGGATCAACCATTGAGAAGGTCGATCCAGACAACGCCCTGCTGGCAAGATTCTTGCCGCGAAGACTCACGGCTGAGGAACTACGGGACAGCATGCTGATGGTCTCGGGCGAGCTGAATGTCGAAATGGGTGGCGTTCCGATTCGTCCCGTCATCAATCGCGAGGTCGCTTTCCAGCCTCGCCACGTTATGGGATCGGTGACACCCTGTTACCAGCCGTCTCGCACGCCGGCCGAACGCAATCGGAGAACGATCTATGCACTCAAAATGCGCACACTGCGCAATCCGATGTTAGAGGTTTTCGATCTACCGGGCTCGGACATGTCTTGCGAACGCCGCGATGCTTCGGTCGTCACGCCGCAAGTCTTTAGCTTGTTCAATGGCGAGGCTCCCTACGACCGCTCGCTGGCGATGGCCAAGCGGTTAAGTCAACAGAGCGATGACATCAACCAACAAGTGGCCTTGGCTTTCGGGTGGGCATTCGGAAGAAAGCCGACCGATGCCGAGCGAAAACTGACTCTCCAACACCTTGCCAAGATGTCAGCCTTTCATGCCAAGCATCCGCCGAAGAAAACAGAGTTGCCCGGAAGCGTGATTCGAACGATGGTCGAGGAAATGACCGGTGTGACATTTCATTGGGAAGAGCAACTGGACATCTATCAGAAATATGTTGCCGACGTGAAACCATGGGATCTGGATCCGTCGACACGAGCACTTGCGGACTTATGTTTGGCACTGATGAATTCGAACGAGTTCGTCTACGTGTATTGATTTGGTGAGACAATGGCATTACATCGTCGAGAGTTCTTTCATGGTCTGGGAGCTGTTCTTGGCACAGCCGCGTTTAATGCGATGCTGCAGGCCGAGGAAGCGGGACCGCTAGCGTCCAAGCAGCCGCACTTTCCAGCGGCTAAGGCGAAGGCGTGCATCATGTTGACCATGGCTGGCGGCCCCAGTCACATCGACACGTTTGATCCGAAGCCGAAATTGGCGGAGTTGCATGAGAAGGAGTTTCAGCGCAAAGACAAGTTCGTCTCGTCGATGGCCTCTGGCAAGCGGTACTTTGTTCGCAGTCCATTCAAGTTTCAACAAGCCGGCGATTCCGGAGCGTGGATGTGCGAGCACTTCAAGCATCTCGCGGGCGTCGCCGACGACTTGTGCATCTACCGTGGCTTGCGGGCCGAGTCGATCAATCATCCTACGGCCTTGTATCACATCAACACCGGAAATCGATTCGGTGGCGATCCGGCTTTGGGCGCTTGGACGACGTACGGTTTGGGCTCGTTGAATCAAGACTTGCCAGGCTATATCGTCTTGCCCGAAATCTCTTACCCACAAGGTGGCGCGGCGAATTGGTCGAATGGTTTCTTGCCCGCGAACTTTCAAGGCACGCCGCTGCGAGCAAAAGGTTCGCCCATACTTGATCTGACGCCACCAAAAGGAGTGACTCGCGAGCATCAACGTAGCAATTTGGATTTTCTATCGGGCCTTAACAAACTGCATAAAGACCGACACCCCAAACACCGCGAGTTGGCGGCGCGAATGGAGAGCTACGAATTGGCCTTCCGCATGCAGGCACAAGTTCCCGAGCTAATCGATCTGCGTCAAGAAGATCAGAAGACGCTTGATATGTACGGAGTTGGCGGCAAGCATACGGGCAGTTTCGCTCGCAGTTGTTTGCTGGCAAGACGACTTGTCGAGCGTGGTGTTCGATTCGTGCAAGCTTATACGGCTGGCTGGGATTCGCATGACTACCTAGAACGATCTCACCGAAACCGCATTCAAGCAGTCGATCAACCGATTGCCGCACTGATCAAGGACCTCAAACAACGTGGCCTGCTTGATCAAACGCTAGTGATCTGGTCTGGCGAGTTTGGCCGTTCTCCCGATAACGGAATTCGCGGCGGAGGCGTCCGTTATGGCCGCGACCACAACGCTGAAGCCATGCCCTTTTGGATGGCGGGTGGCGGCGTGAACGCGGGGCATACCATTGGTGCCACTGACGACATCGGCCAAAAAGCGGTCGAGGTCGCACATCCCATTCGCGACCTGCACGTGACACTACTGCGGCTGTTGGGTCTGGACGACAACAAGCTGACCTACTTCCACGGCGGCCGCTTTAAGCAATTGTCGCAGACCGGCGGCGAAGTCATTGAAGAATTGATCGCTTAACGTCAGCGTTCACGCAATCGTAGGACGGACTTGTAGTCCGTCTAATCTGCGTCGACGGAATACAAGCCCGTCCTACAATTGTTGAATGGTTTGCACGCCGTGATGGACTCCGTTTTGGTAATCTGCCAGACCCTCGCGCAGCTCCAGTCCAGATTCGATGACCGCTTCCACTTTACCGGTCATATCATCAATATCACGTGCAATTTCCGCGTCTTGCAATCGACGTAGTTGCCGGTCATACATTCGTTTTCGAGGCATCGCAATCAACGGTGTTGCCGTGGCTCGGCATTCTTGAACCGTGTTGTAACCGCCGGCGCCAACGACCAACGACACGGCTGAATACGTTGGCAATAAAGGCCACAAGGCCAGCGTGCGGTGGGCTCCATCGATGTTCGGTGCTAAGTCGCGCGGCCGAATATAGCGGATGCACGCTTCGTGACCGAACCGCTCATCAAGAATTGCGGCGATTCGAGTTGTCTCTACGAGCTCGTCCGTTTTGCCTGAGCCGATGACCGCTATGATTGGCAGCGTGTTTTGGGCAGCGCGAAGTTTGTGGCGAGCTTCATTGGGACTGAGGATTTCGTCCGCATCGGCGATCAACCAAGGGGCCGTCTTTTCGGATTGCGGCGCATTGGCATACGCCGCGTTCTCGCCAGGCAAGATGATCTTGTCATAGTTCGCGATAAAGTCCGACAACTGTAATTGCTCGACATACTGTGGATTCAGGTCGCGGTGAATCAACACTTTGGGGACGCTGATGCCTGGCAGAAGTTCGAACAGCTCCCCTCCCAATCCTCGAGGAAACGTGTCGACGACGAAAACATCGAAGTCGGTTTCTTCGATGACGGTCGCGATCCGTTCTTTCACCCCATCGCGATCCAATGTGGGGTCGATTCGGATGACTTGATCCGTTTTCGCCAACTGTTCGGTCAGCGGAAGCAGGTGGGCATAGGGACTATTCGTCAGAATGCAGCAAGAGTGGGCAGCTTTTCGAGCGGCTCGCGCCAACGTGATCGCTCGATGCAGATGCCCCAGACCGCCGCCAAGGGCATAGATCAGCCAATGCTGGCCGTGTTTCGCATCCGCCACTAGCTTTCGCCCATATCGTTTTCGAAGTCGGCGTCGCCCTCGAAGCCCAAACTCTCGGCATCCGCTTCGGTAAAGTCATTCCCGTCATGAATGGCTTCGTGGTATTCGTCATACCCCCAATGACCGCGGCGGTAGTATCCGAAGCCGTTGTAGTAATAGCCGCCGTAATAATACGGGTCGTCTCTCTCCACACGGGATGGGCCGAAGCGACTGCTCATCTCGCGGCGGCCCCGTTTTCGCAAGTCGACTTTGACACAACTCTTGCACATCGGATCGCCTTCGCTCATCTCCGTGTGGTCTTCGCAAATTGGCTTATCACAAATTGTGCAAACTTCGGATGGAGTGCGGTCGCACTTATGGCTGAAGAGAAATCCAGACTTGTCGTTGCAGACATTCGATTCCCATTGCGACATGTTCTTGTCCTTTTCAATTTCCGAATTACTCGTTCAGCAACACCAGCGTCGCCAAGCCCGCTCGCAGATTCAAATCGTCGACGGCATCAAAAGCCAGGCAAGCCATCGCAATCAACACGATCTCGTCTTTCGTTGAAACAACCGTTTCATCCGCCGCGTTGCGAATCGAGGTCTTGTCGTCCTTGCGTTTGATCTTATAGAGACTTGTTTCGCTGGGGTCTTCCAATTCGAAGCCGTAATCTCGCAGCTTGATTTTATAGATCAACTGACCTTGTCCATCTTCCAGTTTCCAATCACCGTCGGCCTGCTGCTGCAGCTTGAACAGTTCCGTCTCTTGCGCCGCGTCCTCGATCTTGTATTTACCCTCGGTGGTGATGACCCAACCTAAGATGTTGTCGCTGGCGTCTTTGATCTTTAGTTTCTTGCCATCTAAGTTAAATCGCACCAGCTCGTTTTCGTCAGCATCGACAAGCTTCGCGCCATCGTCTTTCGGTTTGAGCGAATAAAGTGTGTCGCCAGCATCGTTCTTGAACTTGATCTTGTCCGCAAATAGCAAACCCTCGGATTCGCTGCCGGTCGAGGTCTTCGTTGGCGGAGCAGGATCAGCCGGCACAGAGTCAGTCACTGGCGGGCTCACTGGGTGCGTTGTGTTGTCTTCGGTTTCTTGACAACCCAGCAGCAACGTTGCCAGTAGCAAGTGCAATGATAGGAACTGTAGCTTCATGGGCTGTCCTTTGGGTGCTTGATGTATTCTGCCATGGTAACCCGACGCGTGGGCGAGGCATGTTCACATGAAAGCCCCCCTCGCTCACGCGTCAGGTTACCATCGTGCTTACGACTGAGCTTTATCGATCATTCGTGAGAGATTCAAACCCTGGTACAAACTCAAAAACATCATCGACAACAACTCAACCGCATCGCGATCCGGCCTTTTCCGTTTCGAGGCAATAGTTCCCCATGGACGTCGCATTGATGTACGCAGCGAGAGCGATTCCTCTGTGGCGTCGATCGATTTGACATCCGCCCAATCCGGCAACTGCAACGCTCCCGAGAGCTTGCCCGCGATCTTGTCGACGTGCGAATACTTCTCGGACTTAAACTTCAATGCCACGATCGCTTCGCTTTGTCTCTTTGTCTTCGATTTATGTTTTGTCTTTCCGCGGGCGTTGGTTTTCCATTTCGAGCGGTCTTGTTGTTTTTCAATCATACTGACGGTGAACTTTGTGCCATCGACGAAACGCCCGTTGATCGTGAGCCAGGGGTCGACATAATACTTGACGCTCCAGTCATTGACTTTTCCGCGTCGTGCGTACTTCGAGTGCGCATTGTGAGGTCCCAAATCAATCTTAACACTTACGGTCGCTTCGGATGCCATGTCGGTTTGCAGCAACGTGAGCAGTCGGTCAACGGCCTCATAGCGCCGGTTGTCCATGTCCATGCGTTTTGCTGATTGCCATTTGACCAATGCAGTAATGGCCAAGACGAATGCGATAAATGGTGGCGTGAGGATGCACCATCCGAACGCGCCGGCTTCCCGATCTGGGTCAATTCCCAGACCGAATCCAATCCCAAAACCGACAAACACACCACCGAAGATCATGAAAGCGCTGTAGCCGCCGATCTTCCCCCACTTAGATACCAGCGCTTCCTGTCCTGAGTCGAATTCGCGAAGTAAACTGATGTCGCTCTTGATGGCAGCCGTCGAAGCGTTAGCCTCGTAAACCAAATTCTTTTTGATTCCCGCGATCACGTCGGCCATGTGATGTCCTTGGAGTCTGGAAGAGTTGCAATCAACAATACTGAGCAAACAGACCAGTGATTATGAACGTGAATGACGGCAAGTCAACGCAGACTGAGTCAGATCGGATCATTGTCTACGTTTCGTTTGACCGATTTCCCTCGTCCAAGGGAGCGGCCACTCACATCGATGCCTTCATTCGGGCACTAGGCGGTTCCTTTGGCAACGTGAGTCTGATCACTATTCCACCGGTTGTGGAAGAGGTTGAGAGTCGCGTTCCCGCTGAACCGAAGACCCCGAAGACTGCGACAACGGCCGGGCCAGAAGACGTTAATCCCTATCTCTTTGCACCGGGAGTCATGCATCATCCGTTGCCAGCGATCGGGGGAAATCTGTTCGAGCGGGTACTCAATTATCGAACACGAATGCTTCACTGGTGGCGGTACAACTTGCCGACGGATCGAAAGCCAGATGTTGTACACGTCCGCTCGATTTATGAAGGTTATCCGATCGCTTGCCGTAAATCTGAGTTCTGTCGCCACTTTGTGTTTGAGGTCAACGGCCTGCCATCGATCGAACTGAAATACCACTATCCCAACGTCGCCGATGATCGCGAATTATTAGCAAAGCTGCGGCATCAAGAGGAAACTTGCCTGCGCGCTGCGGACTTGATCATTACAGTCAGCCATGTGAATGCCGAACACTTGCGACAGCGCGGCGCCGATCCCACAAGAATCAGAGTGATCCCTAACGGTGTCGACTTGGAACGATTTACGTTTCAGCCGCCGAGGCCATGGGACGATCGCGAAGTCAATCTACTTTATGCGGGAACAATGGCCAGTTGGCAGGGCGTCTATTCGGCCATCGAAGCGCTGGCGCTCTATCGTCGCGATTTTCCGGCACGCTTAAAACTTGTCGGACTCGTGAGACTCTGGCAACGCAAACAACTCACGAATCGAGCGTATGAATTGGGCGTCTTGCCCAACATCGAGTTTTGTAACTCCGTCGACAAAGCAACATTGCTCGAACTGCATCATCAAGCCGACGTGGTGTTGGCCCCGCTGACCAGCAATGACCGCAACTGTGATCAGGGTTGCTGCCCATTGAAAGTTCTGGAAGCCATGGCCAGCGGCACGCCGTTGATTGCGAGCGACTTGCCCGTTGTTCGAGAACTGACAAGCGACTTAGAGACGATGTTGGTCAAACCTGGGTCTGGCAAAGCCATCAAAGACGCCATGCTGCGATTGCGGCAAGATCACGTTTTAGCCGGCAATCTTTCTCGGTTTGCTCGGAAACGCGTTGAACAGGACTTCGGTTGGACGCGGGCTCAGACGGCGTTAGTGGATGCCTACGAAGAGCTGTTTGCCGACAATCGCTCCAACACGATCCGCAAAGCGTCACCTTCGCGATCAGCGTGATAGGCATCTTCGACGGCCCGCCGTGCGGCGGCTTGCATCTCTTGGCGTTGTTCGACTGGCAGATCCAAGACCTCACCAATTGCTGTTCCCAGTCGATGCAACATGGCCTTGGGAATCACGAAGCCGCTGACGCCGGATTCGACGGCTTCGGCAATGCCGCCGGCGTCGCTGGTGATCACGATTCGTTTGCAGGCCATGGCTTCTAGAACAGCGTTAGGTAAGCCATCCCAAACCGATGGCTGCAGGAAGACGTCGCATAAATTCAAGTGCCTGGCCACTTGGCTGCGATCGTCGATTCTTTCCGTCACGATGATGCGGGCAGCATCGTCCGGGTGCTCGGCCGCGTACGCCGAAAGATGACTTTGTTCGCGCGGACGAACCTCACCAATGATCAATAAGCATGCTTCGCGCGATTGGCGCACTTCAGTCAGTGCGTTCAATAGGAATGGCAGCCCCTTTTTATGCCGTAGCTCTCCGCAGAAGCCCAGCACGGCTTCATCTGCGGCGATGCCAAGTGAGTCTCGCAATGCGGCGTCGGCCTCTTGCCGTGAGAAGACTTCAAGATCGACTGCATTCGGTATCACGATCGCTTGTGAGTCTCGGCTCAGCAAGACACCCACTTTGTGGGATAGATCGCGAGAGACCGCGCTGATTGCGGTGGCTCGATCCAACGTCCACGTCAGCCGCGCAAAGTCTCCTGGCGGAAACATCAACCGATCGATGTCATTGCCGCGGGCACTCACGGTTGAAGTAACCTTCGCCCACTCGGCAAACAGCACGGCCATGTAGCCAGCGGGATAGACGTAGTGTCCCCAAACGGCTTGAAACTGATATTCGCCATGTAACCACTCGAGCACGTTCAGTGTGTGCTGCATCGAGAAGTCCATATTCGAAAACAAACCCAAGCGATGTACGGCCACCGAGCCTTGAGTCGCGTCGGGTTCGATTGTTTCCTGGTCGAGCATCCCGGGGTCGAGCGTTTTGGTCCAAGCCAACACATGAACTTCGATTCCCAACCGCGCAAGAGCCAAAGCTGTACGCTCGGCACTGCGAGCCACTCCGCCCAGGTCCGGAGCGAATCGCTCGGTGATCATCAAAAGGCGGCTGATGGATGTTGTCATCTGGTTACTTCGTTGGTTGTGCTGGTGTCAAAGTGCGATGGATTGCGAGTCTCGATTCATTGTTTAGCCCGTAGCCGAAGAGGCAAAAGCAGATTCCTCGCCTTCGGCTGCGGGTTAAACGAAGAGTCGAAACTTAGCAATAGAGCCTTTCGTGTTGTTAAAAGACAACATGGTTGAACATCAGGCACTTTGCATCTCACAGATCATGGAAAACCCCAGCATGTAGATGTTCGCCGCTTTCCATGATTGCGGCGTCTTTCTAGCCCGGTCATTCTAGTGGTAGGGATTTTTCGTTCAGAAAGATTAGGAGTTTTCCTTCACTTATGAGTAACTCGCGCTGGGCCGATACCAACGTTGCATCTTGGTAGCTCACACTAACAGCTGCAAGATGTTGATGATACGGTTGGTATGTGTAGGTACATAAATGAGTGACTCGTCAATGAACGCAAATGCCGTTGATAAGTCAGTCGTCTTTGATGACGAGCTTGAGAGTATCAAGTTACGACGTCAACGTGCAGGCTTAGATGTTCCCAAAGATGCTGACGAGGCACGGGAAACTCTTACCGGATTAGCTTTGTCCGGCGGTGGAATCAGATCAGCCAGTTTCAATCTTGGTTTGCTCCAAGCGTTACATCGTTTCAATGTGCTGCGATTGTTCGACTACATGTCCATTGTTTCCGGTGGTGGATACATCGGCAGCTATTTGTCGTCTCTGGCCCCCATCAAGACGTCCGGTGATGCCTGGACACAAGCACAACGGGCCAAAACGCGACAAAGATGCCAACCGGACGAAAACAGCGGACGCCACGCCAAACGTAGTGGGCACATACATCTGGCGTGCTACCACAATCCACATGTTGTGCATCGATGAAGATGAAGCTGTATCGCTGATCGAAGAATATGGTAAGGAAAAGAATTACGACAAAAGGCTGCTCGAATCAGTCGCTGAGTTCTTAGAAGAAATCCGGCAAGACAAGCGGCTCTCGTCGCATTGCATTATTGACGATAACAAGAAGAAGACGCGAGTTCGAGACGCATTCAAATCGATCGTCAATCAAATTGCTCTTGAATGCACTGGCAAGATCTAGTCGACAATGGACGAGCCTCAGGTCTTTTCCGTTGAGGCAGCGTTGTTAGATGATGAGCTGTCGCTGAGCCAGCGGTGGTTCTACCTTGTCACCTATTGGTTGTCGGGCAAAGAGAAGGATCTCACCCGAATCTATGATCTTTCGATCCGATCGATGGAGCACCAAGACTCGCTCTTCGATGCATTGACCTACGAGGTGCTTACGACGCCGGACTTTTTCGAGATGGTTCAAGTTCCTGATGTGGACCAATTCAAGAAGGAAACGAAAGACACGAAGCCGCCGTTGAATTTCAAAGCGTTGCAGGCACTCAATACCAAAGCCAAGACGCTTCATACGCGGTGGGAGGAATTTGACCATACATGTGAGAAGTACGGCTGGCATGCCGGGTTGAAAGCCGAACGCAAGGAAGAACTTTGCAAGGAAATCATTCGGACGAACCGAGACTTGCTGAGTTGGCAGTACAAAGATCCCATGTATCCCAAGGATGATGTGCCAACATATGCCAACTTCGTCGCCGCAAAAGACCAAGAAAAGCGAAAGTAGATTTGCTGCACAGCGTTTGTGATTTTCATCGTCGCCAGCCTGTTGATTGACATGAATGTCACACTGATGCACGGCTTCTATCGAAACCAGTTGGCACGAATGTGGATCGCTAGCTTGCCCGGGTTCGGAAGCCAGATTCCACTGACGCGATTGAATACAACCGCGCGTGGTGCGCCTTACCATTTGATTTCCGCGCCCATGCACATCATTCGCAAGCGGTTCGGTGCGAGCAAGATTTCGCAAGAGAATTTCTTGTTCTCGCAACTTTACTGCGGTTCAGAGTCGACCAAGTATCGGACAACGGACTCGTTCCCGAGTGGCAGTACGATCTTGCGAATGCCATGGCGATCTCTGGCGCAGCCGTCAGTCCGTTCCAGTTTCGGAATCCGCTGGTGCTATTGTTGTTGCTATTGTTCAACTTCCGGCTTGGGCAGTGGTTGCCCCAAATCATCGTCACGATCACGCATGCTGATCATTTTGTTCGAGATGATTGCCTCTTTGTTATTCGAGCGAAAGAAGTATCGTTACTGTTGCCTGACCGATGGTGGCCATTACGAGAGTCTCGGTGTCGAACCATTGCTGCTTCGTCGATGCAAACTGATTGTCGTCTCCGACGTGACGTGTGATCCGTCGTTTGACTTTAGCGACTTGGTTCGAGTTCATCAGCGCATGCGAATCGAACATGGAATCCGGTTTTACGAAGTCGGTGTCGATGGAGAGGAAGACATCGATCTTGTCGACCAGCGTCCCAAGCCAAACCATTGGATGTGCACGAAGCATTACCGCATGGCAACGATTGTGTACCCAAAGACCGAGACGCACGAAGAATCTGAAGGCTTGCTGGTCTACTTGAAGCCCAGTTTCACGGGCAAGGAAAACTTGGAATGCCTGCACTACCGTCGCAAGAACCCCGAGTTCCCTCATGATTCGACGACGAACCAATTCTTTCCCGAAGAACAATTCGAAGCCTACCGCGAACTCGAGTTTCATATTGCCGAGCAACTGTTCCACGAAAAGCTTGGTATGAGAGACCCCGCCTCGGATCAATCAGATGGCGACGATCCGTTTCGATATTTCGGCCACACAATCAATAAGCTTAAGGAGCTTAACGAAAGGGAGTCGCCAAAGTTTGTTGATGGCCAGGGTATTGCATGATCGGACGTCCGCTGATTGGACTACTTGATCAGAGCACTGGACCTGGAACCCAGGGACAGAATTCTTCGTCGCCAATGCCTTGAGATTCACTTTTTGTCTCTTCACCACTGGCGACGGCAACGACTTTCTCGAAGATTTCTTCGCCAACGTCAGCGACCGACGCGCCATCCAAAATGCGACCAGCATTGATGTCCATGTCTTCGGTCATTCGCTCGAACATAGGCGTGTTGGAAGAGACTTTGATTGTCGGTACTGGCTTACAGCCGTAGCAACTGCCTCGGCCTGTGGTGAAGACGACCACGTTCGCTCCGCCGGCAACCATGCCGGTGACCGAAGCCGCATCAAAACCGGGAGTGTCCATAATCACGAAGCCGCGGGATGTGACTTGCTCGGCGTATTCATAGACGTCGCGTAGCGCCGTGCTGCCGCCTTTGGCGATGGCCCCGAGTGACTTTTCATAAATCGTCGTCAAGCCGCCTCGTTTGTTTCCAACGGAGGGGTTGTTGTCGATCTCGGCACCAAACATGGCGGCATAGTTTTCCCACCATTTGATCCGTTTGATCAACTTTTCTCCCACGTCACGATTAACTGCACGGCGAGTCAGAATGTGTTCGGCCCCGTAGATTTCCGGCACTTCAGCCAGGATCGAGGTGGCACCGTGTGCGACCAACAAGTCACTGGCCACGCCAACGGCAGGATTGCAAGTAATCCCGCTGTTGCCATCGCTGCCACCGCATTCCGTTCCCAGAATGATTTCTGAAACCGGGCAAGGTTCCCGTTGAGCTTTGTTGGCCTCGGGCAAGAGTTCCTTCAGAACACTCTTGGCACGCTCAACAGTCTTGCGAACACCGCCAACGTCTTGAATGTTCATCATCAGCGGTGTGTCGCTTCGGTCGGCCTTTCCGGGCATCTCTAATTGAACCAATCCGTGACTATCAACAAGGTAAGCTGGCTGCGCGGTCTCGCATCCCAGGCCAATAATGATATAGGCACCAATGTTTGGGTGATTGGCAAATCCCGCCATCGTGCGGCTGAGCTGTCTGTGATCTTCGCCATCGTAAGCAAATGCGCAGCCTCCCTTGTGCGTCAACGCGACAATGCCGTCGATGTTGGGATAGTCGGCAATAATATCTTCGCGAATTCGTTGAACCGCATACTTCGATGTTGTCGCGGAACAATTGACCGTGCTGATGATGCCAACATAATTGCGCGTGCCAACTCGCCCGCTTGGCCTTTTGTATCCCATAAATGTCCGATCAGAATCCGCTTTGGGTGGCTCGGGAACATCGGTCGAGAATGCGTAGTCCAAACTCAGCTCGCCGGGCGAAAGATTGTGAACATGCACCCATTGTCCAGCTTCAATATCCTCGGTCGCAAATCCGATCAATTGGCCGAACTTGCGGACGGCGTCGCCGCGAGCGATTTTTCTTGAAGCGACTTTGTGGCCGAGATCGATCACGTCTTGCGTAGTGATTTCTGGGCCACCTTCAGGTTGCACAGTCTTGCCCTGCTCGACACCGCGTTTGGCGATCGCGATGTTGTCATCGGGGTGAAGGATCAATAGCGGGCAGTCTTGCATGTTGGATTCCAGAGTTTGCTGCGAAGAGCCGTGGCTTTTTTGATCGTTTCACCCGTAGCCGCAGGCGAGGATTTTTGGGACCTCGCCTGCGGCTACGGGTTAAATAAAGGAACAGCAGGAGACTAACCTTCAGCGTCTTGGTGGTCTTGATACTGCGGGTCGACTTGTGCCAGGTAGGCCAACAGACGATCTCGCTCGTTCGTTAAGTGACGGACTCGCAAGAGTGAACGAACACGCGTTTTCAGCTCCAACCGAGTGACTGGCTTTGACAAGAAATCGTCGCAGCCAGCTTCAACACCCTTTTCGATGTCGCCCGCTTCATTCAGCGCCGTGACGACAAGCACCAAGACGTCTTTCGTGGAATCATTCTGCTTGATCTGCTGGCAAACTTCGTAGCCGCTGAGTTTGGGCATCATGATGTCCAACAGGATCAAGTCCGGCTGGAATTCCGAGACCTTGTCCAAGGTTTCTTGGCCGTCATGAGCCATCGCGACGTCGTAATCTTCGTCAGAAAGATACGCGTCCAACAGTTCGCAGTTTTGCAGATTGTCGTCTGCGATCAGTATTTTCGAGACCATCGTTGTTCTTATAGTTAGTGGTTAGCAATAGCGTTGCCGCAAACGCCACGGTGAGCCGCAGCTACTTTCCGATTATAGCGGCGTCCCGGTGTCGCTCAAGAAGCTCGAAAGTTTGCGGGCAAGGTTCGAGGCCCCCAAGCTTCCAGGCTTGCAGATGTCCCCACAACGCATGAACATCCTCGAGCGTGTCGACATCGTACCACGGATCGAGCACTGCAAGCGAGTCACCTTGGCGAGCAATAGCGGTGACGGTTTGATTCAGAACGCTGCTACCGCTCCATTCGATCTCGTCAAAGATCGCACCAGGAGCTTTGGCCAGCCCGATCAAGTAATAGCCGCCGTCCGTCGCCGGTCCGATGACGACATCGTTTGACTCTAAGGCTGCGAAGGCTTTTTCGAGATAGCTGCGAGGCAACGTGGGACTATCGGACCCGATCAAGACGACTCGATCGGCAACGCCTCTCTGCGCGAAATCAAGGAATGCCGAGATTCGTTCACCCAGCCCGCCGTCCGGTTGCACCCAAAGTTGATACTGCGAATCGGCAAGTGCGGTGAAGTATTCACGGGCCGAATCCGCGTTTGGAGCGAATCCGATCACACGTTCGTCGGCAAGATCTCGCAATCGAGCAGTCAGATCACTCAAGAAAGCTGTGTAAAGGTCTGTTGCGAAAGACGCATCGGTCTCAGCTGCGAGACGCGTTTTCACCGTTCCAGCAACGGGATGCTTGGCAAAGATACCCAGAGTTCGCATAAGACAAGAGTTACGTCAGCAATGCTTCAACTGGGCTACCCAATGTCAGATAGAACGGCCGACCAGATTGGTCATGTGTTTCCGTCTCGGGATCGACACCAAGGCAATGATAAATGGTCGCGGTCAACTCGGCGGGGGAAACCGGAAGGTCGCCAGGATAGGCACCGGTTCGATCCGAAGCTCCGTAAACTTGTCCGCCGCGAATGCCTGCTCCGGCCAACATCACAGAGAAACAATTTGGCCAGTGCTCGCGCCCGGCAGTTGACAGCGTGACTTTCGGCGTTCGACCAAACTCACCAGCGACGACGACCAACGTTTCGTCCAACTGTCCGGTTTCCTCAAGGTCGTTCATCAAAGCCGTGAATGCTTGATCGAATGGTGGAATCAAGTCGTCTCGCAGTGCCGTGAAATTCAGCCGGTGACTGTCCCACGCGTAGCCTTGTTTACCTTGAGTTCTTAGCCAGTTGACCTGAACCAATCGAGTGCCAGCTTCCAACAAGCGGCGACCGAGCAATGTCGACTGTCCGAACAGATTGCGCCCATAAGCTTCGCGGACTTTCTTATCCGCAATCGAAAGATCAACCGCACGACGAACAGCCTTGGAGCTTATCACGTCCAGTGCCTTTTGTTGATTCTGGCTTAAAGTGCGGCCTAAATCGCTCTCTTGAAGATAGCGGTTTTGGGTGTTGATTTGGTCGACGAGTCGCTTGCGTCGAATCAAAAGTTCACTGGAACGATTGGCAACCAGTGGAAGATGATCCAGCTTGAAGTTGTCTTCGTTGGGATTGCCACCTGTCGCCATTGGATCGTACTTGGCTCCCAGGCAACCACCCCATTGACCGGCTCGCCGACCGCTACCAGCATCAAGGCGTCTGGGGACAAGGATGAACGGAAACATCGGTCCCTCGCCAGGACTGACCTTCGCCAGAGCGGCTCCGAGGTGTGGAGAGTCCTTGCGATTCATGAAGTTCGCATCGCTGCCGCTACCTTGATATTCATGTCCTGTGAACATGATGTAACCACCGCGGGCATGGCCGCTGGATGTATGTGTCATCGATCGAACCAGGACGACGCGATCTAGCCACTTGGCGGTCTTGGGCAAGTACTCGCTGACTCGCACGCCGTCGAGCGCGGTTTGGATTGTGCCGAACTCGCCACGAATTTCTGCCGGCGTCTCCGGTTTCGGATCGAAGGTGTCCAGATGAGCGGCTCCTCCGGAGAGGAACAGGATGATGCAGTTCTTTGCCTTGCCGAAGCTCGAAGATCGCTTTTTCGCTTCTGACGGCGCGGCTGCGGCAGAGTTTGAGATCAGATGAGGCAATCCGAGCCCCGTCATGCCCAGCCCGCCTACTTTGAGCATCTCTCGACGAGTCGTACCATCACAAAAACGAGCTTCGGGACCTTGGATCGAAAACATCAGAATCTCCCGGGGTTTGCCTTTTGCTACTATATAGAAGCTTATCGGAACGGTGCCGCGGGCTCAATAAAGGATTCGTAGTTCTTGATACGAAATCCGTTCCCGGCGATTCAATCGTCCGAATTTCGCGCAACTGCTGATTGCTCATCATTGGTGCTGATTACAAGCGAGTGAATGGCGGGACGCACCGAGAACTTGAATTGGGGCCGTGTCACGAGATTTTCTTCCAATACTCTTGCGACGCGATGCGTACAGTTTCTTTGGCCAGCATTGTCAAAATCGCATTGACATGACCTTGCCTGGCGTTTTACGATTGCTTTTGGTGTAAGTCTTTTGTTGATAGTGGTTTCTGAATTTCTTTCAGAGAGCAATGATGCGTCGAGAGCACAAGCCATTCTTGATTCTTGCCGTCCTCGGCGTTTGGGGAGTCGTGCTGATTGCAGACTCTGCGGACGCTTTGGCAAGCTGTGGCGACTATCTGGCGAATCATTCCACCATGGACGCATCACATTCCGTCCCGAAGCCAATTGATGGGACAGGCGATCAGCCGATGCGGCCATGTCAGGGGGCGAATTGCCAACGTGGGTCTCTCCCAATGCCTACCGCTCCTACTGATCCGCCCACCCTGCAAATTGAGGAATTCGCGCATTCCGTCCATTCTGTCGATGTCGAGACAGATGGGGCGAGTGCCTCTCTTCAATCTACGCAGTCTCTGTGCTTTAACGGCTTTCGGCTGCGAATCGACCGGCCGCCTCAAGGGTAGAGTTTCTTCTGCTGATGTTTCCCGTGCACTTGCTGTGCGTTGCGCAGCGCCGGGAGGTTGATTCTACCTATCGCGCCACGTGGTTCAGATCCCTGCTTCGATCTCACCTAGGTCGTTGCCTCTGCTTCCACGTCAAAATAGTCGCTAACATCTCTTTCTGAGGTTGGCGATTTGTTGGCGCATCTTTCTAGCGAGGCAGGCTATGGATCCCAATGAACCAATCGAATCCGCCGATTCCACTCCCGAATCGACAACCAACAAGCCCCAGGTTCCGCCCATCCCGACAGATGGTACGCCCAAGAAGAAGTACGTTCGTGCTGTTGGGCCGAATTTAAAGAAGTTGTTGTATGTCGTCTTTGCACTGCTGGCACTTCTTGGTGCCAACTCAGGCTACCTGGCCAGTATCATAGCCATGCAGTGGTACACCGGCGAGACCTTCGAGAACTTCTTCTACTTCTGCATGTTCCTGGGGCACGTGGCTTTAGGATTGCTGCTGATCGTACCCTTCATCGTGTTTGGCGTAATTCACATGCGAAACGCTGCCGGCCGACGAAATCGCCGCGCGGTGAATGTTGGGTATGCGTTGTTTGCAGTTTCCGTGGCCGTGCTAATCTCCGGCTTGCTACTTGTCCGCGCTGGTGGATTTGATCTGAAGGCGCCAACAGTTCGCTCGACCGTTTATTGGATTCACGTGGCGTGCCCTTTGGTGGCGGGTTGGCTTTATTGGCTGCACCGTTTGGCTGGTCCGCGGATTAAGTGGAAGGTTGGCATCAGCTACGGCACAGTCGTCGGAGCCACCATTGTTGGTATGGTC
>PBMZ01000183.1 GCA_002722955.1 Planctomycetaceae bacterium
GAACGGCACCATGTTTTCGTAGTCTTCTACGAAGTCGCCAGTCAGCATTAGGACTTTCTTCGACATCATTCGCCTCGTTGTTTTGACGCAGGGTTTATTAAACGAGCAACAGTTTCCCAAGTCGGCCGGCAATCAGCAATGCAGTGCCTAGCAAAAGCCACGCAAACCCTTTTCTCAATTGGCGACCTTTAAGCTTCATGCCAATTTCTGATCCTAGCCGGGCTCCCGTTGTGCCTCCCACTAATAGCGCAAGCACAAGCCCGATCTCGACATTTTCATGCCAGGCATGAGCGATCGTGGATTGAATCGACAACAGCCACACGATCGTCATGCTGCTGACAATTGAGTCCTGGGTCCGAAAACCGAAAAGATAAACAAGTCCGGGCAAGAGAATCAGTCCGCCACTGATCCCAAGCAACCCTGACATGAAACCAATGATCAGTCCAAACCATGCGAGCACTAATATGGACGCTCGGGCACGTCGCATCACTGGCAGCGAGCAATATGGCGGTATCATGACGGCCGCCAACCAGCCCTTGCGGTTTCCATTTGCCGGCTGGCCCGATTCCCAAAGCGTCCAGATTCCCAACAACACTAACAGCAGAAAGTAGATGATTAGGACACAGAATTCCGTCCACGGTACCGAGCGGCTGGGCAAGTTGATCTCGCCATAAGATTTTCCGAGTTCTAGAACCTGCGTTCCCAAGATGACGCCGACAAGTAACCCGCCACCGACAATTAAAGGTAGCCGCAGTTCCTCGCCCCCAATTTTTCTAGCCAGCAGAGAAGTCGTCGCTGGCCCGAGAACTTGGCAGGCCGTCGATCCGATGGCGACTTCGATCGGTACCTTGAGCGCAATGTTCAGAATTGGAACCAGCAAAAAGCCGCCTCCAACCCCGAAAACGCCCGCAGCAAATCCAACCAGGGCACCAACCAATGCCGTCAATAGAATCGTCAAACTCTCACACCTTCTGAGTGTATCAAATCCAGAGTGAGGCCAACTTATTGAGACAACTGGCGAGAGGCAAGAGTCAGCGGCAAGTCACGACCGCGGAAGTCATGATTGCATCAATTGCGGCCAAGACATTTTATTTGCATACTCAGCATGCTGTCGCAATCATGAACACTCGAAGAATCTGGTCGTAAGGACTCGCAATTCAGACACAAGGACTTTGCGATGATTTACAGGTTGATATGTGCTGTTGCTTCTCTGTTCGCTGTCGCAAATTTGTTGTCGGCTGCGGACGTTGCCCCGAGCCGCTTTCCCGTCAGATGTGGCAGGCCCGATGTCTGGGTTCCTTACGCGTCATCGCAGCCGATTGACAAAGCGAACTCGAAGATTGATCGTCTGATTGTTGGCATTCATAGCAGCGGGTTTAACGCCGTGCAGTGCTTGAATGGAATTCGTCAAGCCGCCGCGAAAGTCAAAGGGGCAAGCGAATCCACGCTCATCGTCGCGCCGCAATTCCTTACTGTGGATAGCATCAAGCAACGGATTCCCGACAACATGATGTGCTGGCATGTGAGTCCCTATCGAGGCAGCTCGTTGGCGTGTATTGGTCCGGACAAGGACGACATCGCGTTTAGCTCACACAATGTCATGGATCAATTGCTTGTGCATGTCGCGAACTTCGAGCGTTTTCCCAATCTCAAGACGGTCGTCGTTTGCGGGCACTCGGCTGGCGGCCAGATGACTCAACGATATGCCATCACCTGTGCGGCTCGGATTCCTCTAGAACTCTCGCTGCGGTTTGTTCCTTCGGGGGCATCCTCGTACGCGTATCTCGACGAAAAGCGACCACGGAAAAGTGGTAGTCGAGTCACCTTTCGAGCACTCGAGGGTGAGATGCTGAAGAAGTATCCGCATTACAATAAGTGGGGCTACGGACTGGATGAACGCTACCGAGCGTTTCGTCGAGCCAAGGAAGAGTATTACCGCAACCGCTATGCAACGCGACGAGTGCTTTATTTGTGCGGATCACAAGACAACGATCCCAAAGATCGCTCGATGTCGACGAATTCCGCCGCGATGTTGCAGGGACGTCATCGACTAGAGCGAATGCAGTTGTTCTTCAAACATTTGATTGATGTGTATGGAGAAGACATCAAGAAGACTCACGCCATGGGAGTTTCACGCGGCGTTAATCACGACGAGTTCCGTTCGTATGCCTCGCGAGAAGCACTCAAGTTCCTGTTTGATGATTCCAAAGTCGATTCCGACAAGGATGGAAAGACTGATTGGGAAGAGTGGCTCGCTGGTAGCGAGTGAGAACAACTCGTCGAGGCCACTAACCACCAGCAGCAAATAACGCCATAAAGAACGCTAGATATACATAGCCGACGATGCCGCCGACGGTGATGATGGTTGCTGGCTCGATTAGTTTGCCGAGTTGTTTGATGGTAGCTTGCAGGCGTTTTTCGTGGAACTTTGTTACTTGCTCTAAGACATCGTCCAAGTCGCCTGTTGATTCTCCGATCGCGACCATGCGGGACAGCATTGGCATGAAGGCGTGTTTTTCGGCGAGTGGCTGTGAGAGGCTGCCGCCTTCGATGACGATCTCTCGGGCTGCGGCTACTCGTTCGGCCAGGTGTTTGTTGCCGTGTAAAGCTTCTACCGTGATCAATGCTTCGCTCAGCGTGATGCCGCTGCGGATCATTACGGCCATTGAGCTGGCGAACGTTACCGTACCGCCGAGACGTAGTACCGTGCCCAGTATCGGGATTCGCAATGACCAGCGATCAATGAATTCTCGACCGGGTGGCCAGCGGTAGGTCATAAAGGTAGCGATTAGCGCGAACACGATCAGCACGCCGACTGTGAGGCCGTGGACGCGAATCCAGGTCGAGACGTCCATCAGTGATTGCGTTAACGCCGGAAGTTTTCGTCCGATTGACGAGAGGAACTTTTGCAGTTCGGGAATCACGAACACGACTAGATAGCCGGCAATCAAGACCGCGGCAGTGCCCACGAACGCAGGATAGGCCATCGCTGTGCGAACGTTCGACATGTTTTCTCGCCGTGATGTCATTTGCACGGCGGCGCGGTCTAGCACCAGATCCAAGTTTCCGGTCGATTCGCCAACGCGGACTAACTGCACCACAATCGGAGGAAAACAGGAGTGACGCTGCATCGAATCAGCCAGCGAGTCGCCGTCTTGAATGTCGTCGCTGAGTTGTTCGCAGATCTTTCGCAATGACTTGGAAGTGGTTTGCTCGGCAACCGTTTGAATAGACTGCAGCAATCCGATTCCACTGCGCAGCAAAACGGCCAATTGCTCTAAGGCGATTTCCACCGTCATACTGCGTGGCGGCAGTGAGTTCAGCGGATTTGCAACGTTTAATCCACCGGCGGCGAGCCCAACTTCTGTCTCAGCCGTGAAGCTCACCAGCTTGTCGCCGCGCGATTCGAGTTGCGAACGCAGAGCGGCGGCAGAGTCCGCGGCGACTCGCCCGCGTTGCATCTTTCCAGAATCGTCTCGTGCAAGGTAACTGTACTCGGGCATCACCATACCACCACGGCCTTGATGACCTCTTCGTATGTTGTAATGCCCGCGAACAACTTGTCGACAGCATCATCCATCAGCAACGCACGATCTCGCTCGCGCGCGTTGCTGATTAAATCTTCTTCGCCCGCCCCGCTTGAGATCAATCGCGAGACGTCTTCGTCGCAGTCGAAAAGTTCGATCAGCGCGACTCGACCAATGAAACCGCTGCCAGCACAGTAAACACAGCCACGAGCATCATAGATCGTCGCGCCCGCCGCATCCGTTCGGCCGAGAAATGTTGCTTCCTCGGCCGCTAAAGGACGCGGCATTCGGCAGTGAGTGCAAAGTTGTCTCACCAACCGTTGAGCCACCGCTAACCTTAAAGTCGCGGCAATCAAGAACCGCTGCAAACCCATGTCCGCCAAACGTGTCACGACGCCAGCGGCAGTGTTGGTGTGCAATGTGCTGAATACAAGGTGACCGGTCAAAGAAGCCTTGGCCGCGATCTCGGCAGTTTCGAGGTCGCGGATTTCACCGATCATCACGACGTCCGGGTCGTGCCGCAGGATGCTTCGTAGAGCTTTGGCGAAACCGATCTTGTCCGCCGAGTCGACTTGGACCTGCGAGACCTCGGGCATCTCATATTCGATGGGGTCTTCGACTGTAATCACATTGCCGCTGTCTGTGCGGAGCAACTCGCCGATCGCTGCGTATAGCGTCGTGCTCTTGCCGCTGCCGGTTGGTCCGGTCAATAACACCATTCCATGCGGTCGCGTGATCGCTCGCTTGAAGACGGACAGATCCGCGTCGCTCATACCGAGTTTGCTCAGGCTAATTGATCCGGCCAGTCCGCCAAGTAGCCGCATCGTCACTCGCTCGCCGAAACGCGTGGGCAACGTGGCGACGCGGATGTCGATCTTTGTTTGATCAGGCCCCATCCGGTTCGAGAAGCGACCGTCCTGCGGTGCTCGTTTTTCGGCGATGTCCAATCCGGCCAAAACCTTGATCCGGCTAACAACGGCACCGTGCATGTCGAGCGGTATCTCGGAGACCACGTCCAGGTTGCCGTCAACGCGGAGCTTCGCCACGAGCACTGTTTCATTGGGGACAAGGTGAATGTCCGATGCGTTGCGAAGCGCGGCGGCTTGCAAGAGTTGATCGCAGATCGCCACCGCGTCTTCGGATTCGACGCCTTGCGTGTTGCGGGACCGGCCTCTCGACGAGGACACGCTGCCGTAGACTCGCTTTAACGCTCGCCGCAAGCTTTCCGGGTCCGCGACAACTAAGTTGAGTTCTTCGTCGAATACTTGTTTCAATTGCCGTTGCGTCGCGACGTCTTCGATGTCCGCGCAAACTATCACGACCTCGCCATTGAGGCGGCAGATCGGCAGGACTTCTTTCCGCAAAGCCAGGGTTGCTGGAACGCTCAGCGCCACGCCGGGATCAACGCGAACTTCATCCATGACGAGTGGTTCGTCAGGGTTCGACGCGAACTGCTCGCCGTTGGGAGCAGCAGTTGGTGCTTCATCGTCCGGCTGTGCGGGCGTTGTGTCATCGTGTTGCAGCAAGATGCCCGCTCCTGAGGTGAATCAATAAGGAAGGCGGCAGATTTAAATCTACCCGCCCCTGAGTTTATCTCAGGGGTTCTCGCGTCTTTGCACTAAGGACAAGTAGTGCAAAGACGCGAGAACCCCCGACGTAAAGTCGGGGGCGGTCTGCCGTATGCCTAAGACAAGAAGATTCCTCTGCCTTTTACGAATTGAACTGCCCCACCTAAACCATTATCGTCAAATACCAAATCCGATTCTGACTCCTTCCACTAGCTGCTTCTAACTCCAACCGCTCCATCTCCAGCGACAACGTTACGATGTTTTGATGATCCTCCGCCAACGCTTCCAAGGCTTGCCGGACGTCTTCGAAGCGGCCGGACAGTTTTAGCCGGTAAACCACTCGATGAATGTCTTTGGACAGATTCTTCGCAGTTTGACCACTCTTGTCATCCACAAGCAGCGAGACAAGCGTCTTCACATTGCCACGTGCCTTTTCGAACGAAGCATTGTCAGGCAGGCTCGCTAAGATTCGTAGCCGGTGATCTCCAAGAAGCCGCGTGACGTTTTGAATCGCCGCGACCGGAAGCGAGGGGCTTAGCAACTCCTCGCGCATCGCCGTTACGTGTTGGATCGAAACGTCTTGCCTTTGTTGTTCTTGGTCAAGCTCCGCGTTCAATTCGCGTTGGGCTTTGCGTGAATTCGCACGCGCCTCGAAGATTTCGGCAAGTTCATGTTCGGTATCGTGCTGGCTTTTCGAGAGTGTATCGAGCCGCGTTCTCGCTCGGCGCAGGGCATCCTGTTGCGGCGAGTTGAAAGCATAGCCGTACACAATCAGCACCAACGCCACAGGCGCCAGCATGATGATCTTGCTTGGGGCTTGCTTTTGCGTACTTGTCATTTCTTCACCAACTTTGAATCAGTCGCCAGCGAGCGTTTGACTTTCGGGACCTGGTCCGTGACTTCCATCTTGATCTCGAATTGAATTAACGATTGGGCGTTGCGTTCTGTCCGGGCCGGGTGAACTCGCCAACCGTGCGGTGAGGCCAGTTGTTCGAGACGCGAAGCAAATACCGTGACGTCACCCGCTACGACCGCGACTCCATGCACGGTCGCCGACTGTTGATCGCTCTTGATTTCGCGAACCCAGCAGTCTCCGGTGTAGGATTCGGACAACGCCGTGAGCATCTTTGGCCAGCGATTGCGACCAAACTGCTGCATCCGCGTCGCTTGCTCCAAGTCTTGCTCGAACCGATCGTTTCGCGACCGAAGTGCGGTTAGTTGTTTTTGTAATTCTTCGACGCGTTCTTCAAGGGCCGATTGCGACTTCTTGTCCGCCGCCAGCGTTTGCCGTTGTTGTTCGAATTGATCCACTTGGGCCGTGACTGCTGACAGGTTCTTCCCGACAGCTTTGTGCAAAACAAAACACCCGACGGCCACCATGACCGCCAGCACCGTCGAGATGGCGATCGCTCGACGGTCGGACATCGGCGGCGTTTCAGCGGCGACGCCCGGTAACTTGTTCGCCTCGTCGTCTTGCTTCGCCATCACGCCGGCTGCTGCGGCGAGCGCCCAGTTTGTGTGCAGGTTTCCGCTTCGCGCGACTTCGGAAGATAAGTCAAGATGCCAGTCATCCGGCGCGTTGAGATCTTCGGGCAAGAAGCCATCGGAGATCCAAGAGAGTGTCTCCCCTTCAACGCGGGTATCCTCGGTCCAATCGGCTAATTGCGAGCGGGTTCGCTGAGTACTGATATTGCCAAGCGACAAGACATCGACGACGCCCGTGCCACAACCAAGCACGGCGACAGTCGTATCGCCAAAAGATTGAATGACTCGCCATGTTTGGTCGTTTTGTGCCAACTCACCTGGAAGCCGCGCGATCGCGGGGTGAGCCATGCCGCCCCACTTGCCGCCGAACTGCGTGACAGTTCGTTGTACATCTTGCCACTGGCTGGTCGGGATCTGAGTGACCCACCAACGATGATCGCCGTTGTTGTCGGGAGGCAACTTCCGCGTGCCGATCTTCGACTCGAACGCGGGGATTCCGGAATAGTCTTCTGCTTCCAGAGTCAGTGCTTGCTCGAGTTCCTCGCTACTCAACATTCCCGCCGCGTCCGGAGCCAACGGAACAACGCCCGTCCAAAAGTCGGCGCACAGCACCCACACGTCACCGGTCTTTTTCGGACCAAGTCGCAGTGCGGAATCCGTGAGTCCCGCAAGCGACTCAGACTCGATCCGGTCACGTCGCCAGATTTCATTCACTTGAAGTTGCCGCCGGCTTGCGATGTCAATGCGAACCAGTTGGCTTTCAAGGATGACGATTAGGGTTAACTGTTTGGACATGTCGGACTCATTAATTCGGCAAACGCAGTACGACCTCGGAGTTCATTCCGGGTTGAATGGCAACTTGACGGACAAGTGATTCGGCAACAATCGTTTCATTCGGACTGGTCCCCGTAACCTTCAACGCTCGGACAGCCCGCGTCCCACAAACCAACGACGAAATCACGCCGCCGAATCCTGGAGTACCACCGGCGGAAACATCCACGCCTCTAATGACTACGGGTACTCCATCCTCCGGACCGTAGACTCGAACAACAACGCTTTCACCACTGTTCAATGATGGTGGAGTCGAACCATCGGCCATGGTGACACGAACTGGCAATGCACCTTGATACCGATTCGGCTCAAATAGTCCGTTCGGCAAACTGAGATCGCGTGTATATGCAATGTTGAGTGTTGGTTCATCAATGGCGCCATTTGAACCGCCAGAGACAACTCCAGCAATCTCTGAACCATCAACTGCTGGAACATTGTTGGGATTGAAGTAAAACATAGGTCTGCCGTAGCCATCACGGATCGCATTTGATCCAGGTGCGAGGGTTAGGTACGGCCCGCGCCAACCTGCTGCAACAAGTAGTTGCTGTTCAGTTCTCGCAGACTCGTCTTCGCTTGTGTTCGGATCATCAAAAGCTGTGATCCCGAATGGCTGAATGCCACTGTTGTTCCAGAGCTCAATAGCCTGCGTTTCTCGTGTCGCACCAATCGCCTTGGGCAAACGCCCGATATCGGCAATAAATCCTGAGTAGGTAAGGCCGTCTCCAGTCTTGTTGCCAGCCAAGAAGGCATCCTCGATAGCCGTCAGTGTTTTTTGCGAGGCCTGGTAGCGCGCTTGATCGGCGATCGGTTGCAAAGATCGTACAGCCACGCCAGCCAGAACGGCTAAGATTGCTAAGACGACGACAAGCTCGACCAATGTCAAACCACGACGACGTCGTTTCGAGTTATCGCAACGTGAAGGCGACATACAAATCGTCTCCTGAAGCGACAGCGCCGGACATCAGTTCCTGCGATGACGTCGACTCAAGAATGTCAAACACTCCATCTGGTCCGGCGGAAACAATGCGAAGTTGACGCGAATTTCCGACTGGCGCCGCTTCCTGAATCACAAACGGACGAAGCCACGGATCAAGCACAGCCGGATCATCGTCTGTGCCGTAGGCAGCCGTGTAATCTACAGCCGTGCTTCCCGTTACCGTATATCTGCCACTTTGCTCAAGGTAGGGTCCATTCCAACCCAAGGTCGAGTCCGGGACATTCGGGTTAAATACTTCGAGGTTGCTGCTCCGTGGATCAATCAAATCGACAATTTGAATCCGTGGGTTGGCGGACAGAATAGGATCATACTTGCAATCATTCCAGAATTGTAAAACAGCATCGCGGACCTCAACCAAAGACGAACGTCCCGCTGTGCCGCGAGCGTCTTCGGTGGTCGAAACAAACTGCGGAATAACAAGCCCCGCAAGCGCCACCAAGATCGCCATCACGACAACCAACTCAACGAGCGTCACTGCTCTTCGATTTGACCGATTGATTCGCATCGTCTGTTTGACTCTTACGTGCATTTGATGGAGGCGGCAAGGCGTCCGACAGATGAAAACCACCGCCCCTGAGTTTAACTCAGGGGTTCTCGCGTCTTTGCACTAGACTCTGTCCCTAAACTCGCAATTCACGTAGCTGCGGTCGCCAGACCGCGGAAATCACCGTCTGGCGACGGTAGCTACAGAGTTTAGAGACAAAGCCTAACATTCCATCTAGTGCAGAGACGCGAGAACCCCCGACGTAAAGTCGGGGGCGTTGCTAAATTCACGCGGGACATTTCTGCCGTTACAAATTAATCCTGCTGATCTTCGTAGTAAGCTCGAATGTGCGCTTCGGCACCGTCGAAGCCATCCGGGTGGATCGAGCAAGCACATACAAATTCGGCAGCCGAATCCGCACCTTCGTCCGACACGGCGAAGACCACGCAATAGCGTTGATAGAAGTCCACAGGATTCATGTCATTTTCGCCGCCAAAGTGCGTCGGCGCTTCAACCATCAAGCCGCGAGGCCCCACTGCGCTGCAGTTGTTGCCGACTCCTAACACGACAAAATCCACGTCCGTATTTCCGTTGTCTGTGTACTTCGCAACATCGATACCAAGGCTGACAACCGAAGGTCCCAATGGATTGAGCAAGGCAACATTCTGGTCCGCAGCCAGCAACCGACCGAGCGTGTCACCGGTTGGGTCATTCGGAACGGAATCGAGTGTAACGTTGCCAGAATTCGCGACCGTATGATCGTAAACCCGAGTCACTCCGATCGCCCGCAACGCATCGGCTTGGTCGGCAGTAATCGTACCGGCAAGAACTTCACCGCCCGCATCGCCACCGGGCAAATTCGCAAACAAGACGCCTGGGGCTGATTGCAAGGAATCGTAGCCATCCGGGTACTTTACATCGCTGGTAAACGATGTGATCCAGAGTTTGTTCATTTCGGGGATTGTGGTCGAGCATTTGGCAAAGTGTGTCTTAGCCAAAAAGTTAGGCAACATGGGGACAATCAACCCGCCAAGTGCGACGAGGATCGTCAGGACCACTACCAACTCAGTCAAAGTCAAGCCGCGGCGCGAGTGGCCTTGGCGATGGGCTTCATTTCGCCCGGGTAAAAGATTCATCGAACACCCTCCTAATAAAAAGGGGATTGCTGGCGAGTTTTTTTAATTGGCCGTTTGTAGCCAGCCGCCAGTAAGCTGACTTGTGAAGCCGAGATAGGGGCTCGTCCAGCGTTGTTATCCAAGTTTGGCCGTAGCTGATGTTACCGAATCTAGTGGATGCTACTCGGTGTATCGGACGCTACGGAATGTAGCATATGCTACGGATTGGCGATTATATACAGAATTCGCCCTTTGATGCAAGCGCGGGTGAAAAAACGGCAGAATCCGTAAGCATGTGAGTTTCTTAGTGCGTGACCGCTTGCTACGCCGCATGTTTCCGTGGAAGAATCATGGAAGCAGCCTAAACCCGAGATTCGTCACGCATGCTCTCGGTCAATTGCTCCAGACGCCGGAGCGTGGCCGGGCTGACGTGGTGCTCGATACCTTCCGCGTCCAGTGCCGCAGTTTCTTCACCAACGCCTAGTGCCAACAAGAACGCATAGACGATTTCATGCCGCTTCCGCGATTTCGTCGCGAGCCGTTTACCCGCACTGGTGAGGGTTATGGGGCGATACGGCTTTGTTGCCAGCAGTTCTTCACCGACAAGGCGCGCAACGATGCGAGTGACGGTCACATGGCTGACACCGAAGAACTCGGCAAGATCAACGACGCGGCATTCACCATTCTTGGCAATGATTTCCGCCACTGCCTCGACATAGTCTTCCGCCGTCTCGGTCGCGTGATCGCGGCGTGTCCTTTTGTGGGCGTTCGACATGAATGAGCTTCGAGATGAGTAAGCAACTACCGTGCCTCGGCCACTCTAGCAACTCGGACTGCATTGCTCAACTGGCCGTCACTTTGAAAAATCTCGCGCCAATTTAGCGTTTGCAAGCCGCCGCTTAGGAAGATCATAAGCAGTTCTTGGTCTGTTTTGACAGACCGTCCACATCGCGACGTGCGGCGGCCATGCGGGTTGCAATGCCAATTCCGCAGGAAATTCCTCGGATTCTGGAATTCGAAAAAGTTTCGAATTCAGTTCTTGAGGATCCGAATCGAGCACCTCATAATGACAATGTTGATTCGGTATCTTTCATCTCATCTCAATTCCGGATCAACATTCATTTCATTGGATTCATTCCAACGTCTCCGAGTCTGCCAGTCAAAAAGGACTCGAAAATGACTGCACATCATTGCAAACAACAGATTCGATTTGGCAAGCACGCTAAGCAAATTGTCAACCAGGGGACGGCATTCCCTTGACGGATTGCAGTCTCCATCTGGCTCACGGACGGTTCTGATTCTGCTGCTCCTGTTCCGGTAAGGTCCACACGCTTTGTGCTGCGCGGTTTTCTGCTGCGCATTGCCCAGCAAGCACGAGCCGCATCTCGAACCTTTTTGCTGAAGTCAACGTCCTGATAGGTAGCGGAAGGACGTTCCAATGCTGAACGAATCAATTTGGATCCGAGACATTATGGTCACTTCATTGGTGACGGTGTCTCCGGATGATCACGTCTTGGATGTGATCGATCGCCTCTTGCAGGCTGAGATTTCTGGCGCGCCGGTTATCGATAACCTAGGCATGTATCACGGAGTGCTCTCTGAGAAATCTTGCCTCGACGCGTTCTCCACAATTGTCGAACACACCGAGAGTCGTTGCGGCTCGGAGGGCGCTCCCGTGCACGCTTCGGAATTCATGAACCGCCGCCTGGTCACTTTGCCGCCAGACATGGATGCGGTCAAAGCGATCGAATACCTGTTGCAACATCGAATCTCCGGTGCGCCGGTCGTCAATAAGCAGGGCGAATACCTTGGAGTCTTTTCCGAGAGTTCCGCTCTGAAATTCGTGATCAGTCTTTCTTACGACCAGTTGCCATCAAGCGATGTGGCCGCCTTTATGAATGCGGGACGAGGTCGCGTCGTCAATGAACAAACCACGTTGGAAAGAGTGCGCGAAATTTATCGCTGCGAACCCCATCGAAGGTTACCCGTGTTGACGGGAGATCGCGTTGTCGGACAGATCAGCCGCCGCGATGCGCTGCGTGCGGAGTTGACGCGGTTGGCGAATCACTTGAATTCGGCGGCCACCGATCAGCTTGCGAATCAAATTGGGTTTACGGATTCCGACGCCGGCTTAACGGTCGGGCACTTCATGGATCGAACGGCCGTCACCATCGAGCCGGACAAGGACTTGATGAGTGCCGCTCACATCTTCTTTAGTACTTCGGCCCGCCGGCTTCCGGTTTTGGAGAATGGCAAATTGGCCGGCCAAGTCAGTCGCCGCGATGTACTGCGTGCGGCTTCAACACTATTAGAGCCTGCCCCAGAAGACGGGCCGCAGGCTTTGTATCTGAGTTCACTTGCCTAAAAGAGCATTATATCCACCGATCGAATGCGCCCAGAAAGGAGCATGGAAAAGAAGAAACGAAACAAAGCTAAGAATAAAGAATCAATCAACTCACCTCAGAGGCTTCACCATTCGGTGAATCCACATGCATTTCAATCCCCATTTCGGATAAAGGAAGGGCTATGAGAATTGATATCTTAAACCACACACGTGATGCTTCCGAACGCTTGACTCATTTCATCGAAAGCAAATCAGCCGAAAGCATTGAACGATTCGAAGATCACATTGACCACGCGACCGTTACAGTCCGAGACGTAAACGGTCCGCGAAGAGGTATCGACGTGATGTGTCAGATCTCGATCAACATGGGATCAATGGGCACAGTCGTGGTCCACACGACGGCAGACGGAGTCTACAAGTCCTTAAACCATTGTCTTGAGCAAGCAGCTCGCGGAATTCAACGTCGCCTAGATCGCCGCCGAGACCGTCGTCATCACAATCGTCGCGAATTGATGGTGGTTGCCGAGTGATCAAGGCTTCGCAGCAGACAAGGTAGCGGTGCGGCGCAAGCCGCCCGCTTTAATGTTGTGAGCCGTGACGCGTAAGCGACCGGTTTAGTAGCTCACTGACGCGGCATGTCCGTAGGCCTCACGGCCAGCGACTCACTCACAAAACCACAACTCTTGGGCCATTGGGCGTGCGCCGTGCCGCTACAGCGCAAAGTTAACTTGTCACCAGATCTGTTATCGTCGCAAAGTCATCTTTCAGTGATCGGTACAACTGACCGTACAGCGGATAAGCAGCGTTGTACGCTCGCTTTGCCTTTGCATTAGCGTTGGTCGATGTCACGACGCTGATCGTCTTTGTGCAAGCCTCGACAACGTCCTTGTACTCACCAGTTCCCGCGGCCGCCAGCAAGGCGACTCCATACGCGGGCCCCTCTTCGGCATTGATCGTAACAACCTTGTTGCCGTAGATGTCGGCTTGCATCTGTCGCCAGAATTCGCTGCGGGCCCCTCCCCCAGAAAGTCGGATTTCTCGCACAGGAATGTTCATTCCTTTGATGATTTCCAGCGAATCTCGCATTGCGAACGTCGCACCTTCGATGACGCTGCGGATCATGTGAGAACGTCCGTGCCGCAAGCTCAGGCCAACCCAAGCTCCCTTAGCATTGGGGTCAGCGTGAGGTGTTCGTTCGCCTGTCAAATACGGCAAGAAGTACAGTCCCTCACACCCCGCCGGGGCTTCGGCGGCTTGAGCAGTAATCAGTTCATACGGGTCAATCTTTTTGCGTTTCGCTGCCGCGATCTCACGCTCGGCTAATTGATTACGATACCACTGCAAACTTCCACCGGCCGACAAAACGACGCCCATGACATGCCACTTGCCACGCACAGCATGGCAAAACGTGTGGACACGGCCTTCCGGATCCGTTTGCACTTCGTCGCTGTGAGCAAACACAACACCACTGGTACCCATCGTCGCTGAGATCACTCCACGTTTGACGATGCCATTGCCAACAGCTCCGGCAGCTTGGTCGCCACCGCCGCCAACAACGGCCACACCCGGCTTGACGCCAAGCAACTCGGCACTATCGGCGGTGACTTGACCGCTGACTTCTTCACTTTCGTAGACCTTCGGTAGCAGCGAGCCATCGAGGTCGAGCTTTCCGAGCAGCGGCTTGCACCAGCGCCGCTTTTTTACATCAAGCAATAACGTTCCGGAGGCATCACTTACCTCGGTCGCAAACTCTCCGGTTAAACGAAAACGAACGTAGTCCTTCGGCAACAAGACTTTCACCGTGCGATCGAAGTTGCGACGTTCGTTGTTTCGCAACCAGAGAATCTTGGGAGCAGTGAATCCGGTTAGCGCCGGATTGGACACCATGCGGATCAAAGATCGACGCCCACCCGCCTTGTCTTCGATTTCGTCACATTCTTTGGCGGTTCGCTGATCGTTCCAAAGCAACGCGGGTCGAATGACTTGATGTGACTTGTCAAGAAACACGCTGCCATGCATTTGCCCGCTGAGACCGATGCCTTTGACCTCGCCCGGTTTGACCTTGGCCTTTTTCAATACTCGGCGAACACTCTTGATCGTCGCTTGCCACCAGTGTTCGGGGTCTTGCTCGGACCAGCCCGGCTTGGGGCTCGATAGCGGGTATTCTTCAGTGGCTGACGCGAGGATTTTTCCATTGTGGCGAATTGCCAATGTTTTCGTGCCGCTTGTCCCTACATCAATGCCGAGGTAGACCGCCATCGCCCGTATACTCCTGGTGTCAATTTGTCGAATCAACGTACTTTAGTTTTGCAGCCAGCTGCTGACAACGGGTCATGCTTGATTGGCAGATTGGCCGTGATAGGATGGGGACAACATCCTTGATCATTAGTTATTTGTCATTAGTCATTGGCCATTTGAAATGAAACAGCTTCTTGAGGATCTCGCCCAAATCATTCGTGACGGTCAGTCAGTCGCCTATACGGCTCTTGTAGAAACACGTGGATCAACGCCACAAAAGGCTGGGGCCGCGATGTTGGTTTTTCCCGACGGCTCACAAACAGGAACGTTAGGCGGCGGTTGTGTTGAAGCCGAGGTAAAACGGAAAGCACTCCGCATCTTGGATTCGGGCGAGTCGCAACTGCTGACGTTTCAACTCGATAACGATTATGGCTGGGACGATGGCTTGATCTGCGGCGGTCGCATGAAGATGCTCGTCGATCCCATTCGACCCGGCGAGACAAACACCGAGTACTTCCGCAAGTACCAAGAGATGATTTCTAGCGGCCAAGGCTGCACCGAAGCCGTGGTGATCGACGCCGAAAAGACCGGCGGCAACGAAACGGATCGCTTCCTTCTTAATGAAACTGGCGAGGTCGTTGCTTCCAGAGCCACCGCGGAGATGCCACCTGCGGTCCTCGAAAACATGCGGCCCGTGTCACAGCGTCCGCGACCATACGTCACCGAAGGCGTTTCTTACATGCCGCATCTACGTCGCTGCCGACTGGTCATCGTCGGTGGCGGACACGTCGGACAAAAAGTTGCCGAGCTGGCAGCAGACGTCGACTTCGATGTTTGGGTCGTCGACGACCGCGAGCAATACTGCAATACCGAACGTTTTCCGAACGCCAAACGATTGATCGTCGCTCCGATCGACTCGGCGCTAAGTGGGCTCGATGTGGATTCGGACACGATGTGCATCATCGTGACACGGGGGCACAACCATGACGAAGAGGCCTTGTATCACTTGGCCGAAACGCCTGCTCGTTATGTTGGCATGATTGGCAGCAAGCGAAAGATTAAGCTCATCTTTGAGGATTTGCTGCGAGAAGGAATCGCCCGCGAGGCATTGTCCCAAGTTCACGCGCCGTTGGGCTTCGAAATTGGCTCGCAAACCGTTCCTGAGATCGCCGTTAGCATCGTCGCCGAGCTGATCGCTCACCGGAATTTGAGTGAAGTGCCGGACGAGTACCGCAGCCAGAGCGTGTTGGACGGAATCGCCGAGACCGTGTAGATCGAAGGCGGATCTTGCATATTAGAAGCCCGGCTTTTTCAAAAAGCCGGGCTTCTTTCGCACGCTACCGACGCTTTCAAGTTCCCACTGAAATCGCATTGATTCTCGCCAAGATTCACGATGACCTGGCGAATAGCTGTGTAGAAAGGAAAACACAATGGTAGACATTCTTGAATCAGTTTTGCGAATCGTTGTTTGGACGGGAATTATCGCTTTCACATGGAACGTCTCGTCGTCACTTGCAAAGATCGCCAGCGCGCTGGACAAGTCCGACGTGCCTGAGAAGGTGTAGCCTGGATGATCTAATCGGCCGGCACGTCAGCGAGGGAGTCATGGCGGCATCCCTCGTTTTCATTTTGCGGACCGTAAAGAATCGAACCTCTTAAGCGACAGGCTCTTCAGCTATTGATTCCGCAACTGCAGCACCGGCGCGCGTTCCTCGATTGAAGGCCTCTTCAAACAGAGCCACTCCACTTAAATCGGAATGCGCAAAGTGGATGTTGCGAAAACTCTGTGTGGCTTGTTGACGTGATCCGCCGTAGACGAAGCCCGGAGTTGGTCGAATCATCGCGTGCCCCCATCGCATCACATCGATCCGAGAAGTGTTCTCGCGAATGTTGGGATGAGCACGCTCGAGATCGGACAACGCGATCTCGGCCCAGACATCTCGACCTTGGTCAAGCAGCCTTTGGCGAGCGGTGCGCGGGTCGGCGTCGCAGAGCGGATAGTAATACGTCAGAACCGTCGGCCCGTAATCCATGCTCTTTTGGTGAGTCGCCGTGACATAACCCAACGACGGGCTCTCGTACAGCACGTTGTCCCAACAAAGAGGAAAGCCACGGTTTTCGGGTCGCTCGGTCAACTCCAAGTTGGCAACACACCACGCGCTGTATTGAAAGTCGGTGACATGCTTGGGCGGGTCCTTTCGATAAGGACGGATCAGATAACGCGTCAAGAATTGAGGCGCCGCGAAGATCACATGTTCTGCTCGGAAACCAATCGTGGTGTTGCCATCTGCGGATACGGCCATCAGATCGACGGCTTCGCGATCATCACGAGTCACCGGATTGATGTCGGCCACTGCCCAACCGATTCGAGTTTGTTGCTCAACCGGATCGTATAAATGCTTCACCAACCGGCCATTGCCTTCTGGCCAAGTGATGAAGGGACGCGGTTCCTTGCCTGGCTGACTCATGCGTGAGACGAAATAGAACAGTCCCGCCCACGCGCTGGTCTGATCCAACGTCAGGCCATAGTCGTCTCGGCAAGCATACTCGACGTACCACTTCAATCGCTCGGAATTCCAACCGTGCTGCTTGAGCCAATCGGCCATTGTCAACTTGTCGAGCGCGGTAATATCGGCATCGTCTGAACCAGCCGCCATAGGAAGTGCGAAGGCGCGACGTCCTTGAGAGTCTCGCCAGCCGACCCATTTCTTGATCTCTGCTTTGAACTGTTGGAACTGGTCAAGGTCCTCGGGGCTCGCACCTGCGGCCAAGTAAAGCCCTTCGTACCAAGTGCCCTTGTAGAAAATTCGCTCTTGCGGGTCGCGACATAAGTGCTGCTCGGCCACGATGGGGTCGCCGTCATCATCGCGACCCTCGAACACGTTGAGTTCTTCTAAGAACTCGATCAAATCGACGTTGTCAGCAGATGGTGCGGGCACATAGTGGGCCCCCCATGGATAAGCGACGACGTCAGACGACCCGCTGGCCGAAGTGCCACCGATGCGCGGCTCGAGTTCAAGAATCACGAAGTCATCAATGCCCGACTTTCGTAGTTGACGAGCTGCTGACAAGCCAGCGATGCCGCCACCGACGATGACAACACGCGTGCTCTCCCACTTATCGTCGGGGACTTCCACTTTCAAACCGTCTCGAAGTCGATGGCCGATTGAAGCCGACGCCCCCACAAGTTTCCCCGGAGGCAACTTCGGCGGCGTGGCCGTTCCGCAGCCAGAAAGAGCCGCGGGAATTCCAAGGAATGCGGCCAGTACTTCGCGTCGTGAGTATTCGCTGAGCATAAATCACATTATTGCACTTGGATGGTCACGCATGTAAGGTTAGAAGCGTACGCCACAAAAAATCACAGCCTGGATAACGGAAGGTAGCACGATGAGTTCATCCGACCGACGTACTTTTCTGAAAGTTGCTGGAGCCGCGTCGGCGACAACGCTGTTTTCAGCCCCCGCTGTTCAAGCTCAAGGTGCCAACGAACGCGTGACCGTTGCGACGATTGGATGCGGCGGTCAAGGTTCTGCTCACGTCCGCTCATTATTGGGACTCAAAGACGCTCGGCTGGCTTACGTATGCGATGTTGATAAGGGTCGTTTGGCCAAGGCAGCGGCAACTGCGCCTGATGCCAAAGCTGTCACCGATCTGCGTCGAGTGCTGGATGACAAGAACGTCGACGCGGTGACGATTGCCACTCCCGATCATTGGCACGCCACGGCCGGCCTGCTGGCCTTGGAAGCGGGCAAGCACGTCTACGTCGAGAAACCTTGCTCTCACAACGTTCGTGAAGGCCGGCTGTTGTTGGACAAGGCCCGCGCCAAGAACCTCAAAGTTCAACATGGCACACAATCTCGCAGTAGCCAGGGAATCGCCAACGCCGTGCAAATGCTTCGAGACGGAATCATCGGCGACGTCTTCGTTGCTAAGTCGTGGAATTGGCAGCGTCGTGCCAACATCGGAAGAGCTCAACCAGCAACGCCGCCCGAGACTCTCAACTATGACATGTGGGTCGGCCCGGCCGAATACGTGCCTTATCAAAGTAACCGCCTGCACTATAACTGGCACTGGTGGTACAACTTTGGCTGTGGCGGCATCGGCAACGATGGCATCCATGATTTGGACTACGCCATGTGGGGACTGGGAGTCGACACGCACCCATCGACGGTCTCTGGTATGGGATCGAAATTCTTCTTCGACGACGATCAAGAATTCCCGGATACTCAACAGGTGACTTTCGAGTACCCCGGCAACGGCCAAACCGGGAAGCGGCGGATGCTTGTCTATGAACAAAGACTCTGGTCGACGACTTACCCTCACAACGTCGATAGCGGAGCCGAGTTCTATGGAACAAAGGGCATGATGTTCCTCAGCAAGCGAGGGAAGATCACCATTCGTGGAGAAAGGAATCGCGAGATCAAGGATCGGCCCGAAGGTCGCATTGGAGGATCGGTTTCCAATCATCAGCAGAATTGGATCGACTGCATACGCTCGGGCAAGACGCCGCGGGCTGACATTGAAATTGCTCATCGCACAGCCACGGTTGTCCACTTGGGAAACATCGGGGCGCGCGTTGGCAAGACGTTGGAGTTCGACGCCAAGAACGAGCGCATCACCAATGATCAAGCTGCCGACAAAATGCTGTCACGCGAATACCGTGAGGGACACTGGGCCGCGCCAGATGCTTAGCACGGTAGTTGGAGCTTCAGCCATTAGGCGATCCGTGTTTTCGCGACAGAAGTAGAGTTAGTCAGCTTGTGGTCGCGTCATTGCCGACAAATTGGTAGACTGGAGCGAACACTTCTCATTGGAACGGTGATGCTATGACACGATTAGTAATTGCATTGCTTGCGATGTTGCTGTTTTCTCAAACGGCCAGCGGCCAGGTTGCGGTGCAGTTGCCCGTGCAAGGTCGCTTTTCGGTCAATACTTCGGTCTCCGTACCAGACCGAGGTACTGCTCATCTTGGTAGCATTGGTCGAGCTGGCGAAAGCCGCAGTAGTTTTGGTCCGTTTTACCGAGGCTCGTCGATAGGCTTGTTTCGAGATCACTCGGGAGTCAGTACAAGCGTTTTTATCCAAGACCTTCGCGAAATGGATCGCATGATTCTTGAGGGCAATACGCCGGCCTCGCAGAAGCTGACCGGCCGCGGCATGCAAGCTTATACACGTTTTATGGCTCGTGATCGTGCGCTGAAAGCACGACGGGCGATGCTGGCCAAGTCAAAATCTCCATCGACGACAAAACCAGCTGCTCCGAAGGAAGACAAGGGGCTCAAGTTCTTGCAGCTTGGGCGGCGAGCCATTCAGCGTGGCAAGGCGACTGTGGCTCGTATGCACTTCAAGATGGCGCTGAAGTACGGCTCGCCTGCGGCTGCCACCGAGTTAGCTAAGCTCGACAAACCAGCGCAGGCTCCGCTTGTTTCTTCTAAACCATTGGTAGGTGCGCCAGCACCAACGGTTGCGCCGAAGAAATCTCAAGTTGTCAGCAGTAAGTAATCCGGTGGTGCCTCGAGCCGCATGCCGCATCATCTGAACATACCTGATCGACTCGGCACGTGGATTCTCTCGCATCGAGCACTCGTGCTTTTCATCTTCGCCGTGATCACGGCAGTCACCGGCTGGGGCTCGACGCGCGTGCCGATTAAGGCGTCGATTCTTGAAGGTCTCATGACCAATCACGATCGGCATGCTGCGTACACGGCTCAGGTTCGGCATCTGGGTGGCAGCAGCGACGACATGCTTTACATCGCCACCAAAGAAGGCGATGAGCTGTTCACGGCAAAAACGCTCGACGCCATTCGCGTCGCCGCCAACGACATGCGCGAGTTGCCTTTTGTGGCCCGCGTTCTTTCCATCACCGACGTGCCTCGATTCGACACGACCGAGCCAACCTCGCGTTTACAACGAGCCTTCCGAAATGCCATTCGGTCCAAGTTGGCAGCTGGCGACATCGATAGCATCCCGATACCCAAGAGCCGGCTAAAGTTAATTTGGCCCGAATCAGCGAGGCGCGGGCAGGTGGACTTGTCCAAAGTCCAAAGCGAGATGAAGCAACATCCCATCGCCCGCCGACTTCTCTCCCGCGATGGCAACGCTCAGGTGATGTTGGTGTGGCTTGATAGTTCGCTGCGGCATCGACCTTCGTCAGGAGTCCGAAGGCAACTGGAAGCGATCTTAAAGAGCCACGGTCTCGGTCGGGAAGAGTCACATTTTGCGGGAACATTGGTTGTCCAGGATTGGATGTTCGACGAGGTGTTGCGAACGCTGCAAGTCGTCTTGCCCGTGACGGCGCTGCTCGTAAGCTTGTTGACGATGTGGGTTTTTCATCGGCTGAGTTACGTGTTCTTGACCCTTGTCATCGCGGCCGTCGCGGCGACTTGGTCGGTGGGAATCACGGCGTGGATCTTTGGTGAGATCACTCTATTAGTAGCCGCAGTTCCCGCCCTGGTCATGGTGATCAGCACGGCCGACACGATCCATTTGGTGTCGGCGTACGTGGCCGAGTTGGTGGAAGGTAAGACTCGCGAAGTGGCCATCCAGCAAGTCTTCAAACAAGTCGGCGGCGCATGCGTATTAACCAGCGTGACGACATTCGTTGGCTTCATGTCGCTGTTGGTCGTACCGGCGGCGGCCGTGCGGCACTTGGCTATTGGCTGTGCGATCGGTGTGACCAGTGCTCTGTTGTTGGCACTGACGCTGGTGCCGATGGCACTGCAAATTCTCAACGCGCCGCCTGTCGAAACTCGCTCGCTACTGAATCATTGGATGGATCGATGCGTGGGCTGGTGTCAGTGGGCCTGTTTGAATCGGCCGCGAACCGTTGTTGGCTTTCACGTGGTCTTCATCGCGCTAGCAACTCTCGGTGCAATGCAAATCTATTACGACGCCGATTTGCCGGCTCGGTTTCCTCGGAAGCATCCATTACGGCAAAGTGTCGAATTCTTCAATGACCAGGTTTTTGCCACCAGCACGATCGAAATAATGATCGAAACGGAACCTAACAAATTGCTGAGTCCAGAGCTACTTCGCGGGCTGGCAGAGTTCGAACACGACGTTCGTAAATTCCGCGAAGTCAGCGATGTTCTTTCGCTATTAGATTTGTTCCGTGTTCTCGATGAGGCCATCGACTTTCAGACGCGTGATGGCCTGCCTCGATCGCAAACGATGGCCGAATCTTGCGTGCGACTTGCGGAAAGACACGCAGGCGACGCGGCCGCCATGTTCGTGTCGTCCGAACGCGGCCTTACCCGAATCGCAATCCAAGTTCCCAGCACACGCGTGGTTCAAGCCTGGGAGTTCTCGAAGCAACTGATAGAACGGGCCGAGGCATGTTTGCCAAGCGGTACCAAGGTCGAAGCCGCCGGCTATTACCCCGTGGTTGGCGAAGCCGTCGTGGTCGTGGTCGAGAGCCAAATTGAGGGCTTCTATCTGTGCTTCGCCTGCGTGATGGCCATCGTCTCGTTCGGCGTGCGCTCCATTCGGCTCAGCCTTTTGGCAGTGATGCCGAATCTGTTGCCATTGGTTTTCCTGGGAGGCATCTTAGGCGTGTTGTTCGAGATGGTCGATTCCGACGTTATCGGCATCGCCATCATCAGCTTCGGCTTGGCCGTCGACGACACGATTCATTTCCTGCATCGCTACGACATCGAGTTCTCGCAATCGGGCAACAAGCGTCAGGCCCTCGAACAAACATTCCGCTACACCGGCAGCGCCATCATCCGAACAACGGTTATCTTAGGAGTCGGTTTGCTACCGTTCGGCTTGTCCGATTATTTGTCGACCCGCTTGTTGGGTTCATTCTTAGTCGTCGTCCTGGCCTTTGCTGTATTCGGCGATTTGCTGTTGCTTCCGTCGCTTGTGTTGTTGTTTGGGCGAAAGGAAGACGGTCGAGATCACACTGAGTAGTCCACTAAGGCGTCTTCATGTAGTAATGGTTTAATTCCCCACTTTGCTGTTGCGCATTTCTTAGCGGCGAAGCCGTTGCGGCAGATAGCTGCGGGTGGAAGCCGCAGAAAGGCGAAAAAGCAAGGCCTTTGAGCCGCGAAGCGGTGACAGCAATTCGCGGCTAATGATCGTCTATTAGACGCTAAACTGCGACTTATTGTGCCGTGGAGTCGCGCAAGCTCCGTGTGCCTAACGCGTGCCAAACTGCGTTGTCAATGTGGCCTGAAATAGCATGTACGCTCCCGTCACCCATACACACGTGAACAAAATCTGGATGGAAGCTTCTTGCAGTGATGATTCCCGGGCCGCCATCGACGGCGGCCTGTCCAACGGCACAGTCGGGAATCTTTGAGTTCGGGGGAAGAATGTGGTAATACCAGGAATTCAGATTTCCCCCAAGTAACCAACTGCCTCCGAGAAACGAGTATTCTGACGGAGGGGTGACTGTGGCGTCTTGCTCACAGTGCTGGAGCATTGTGGGAGTTGTGTTAAAGATCTGACCATCGGCGAAGATGTCTCGAAAAGCGTCATAACGATCTGGATCGAAATCTCCCAATACGCGTTCCGCATAAAACGCCGTCTTCGACAAACCGTCATGGAAATCGGTGTCTTTCAGTGCCCTGCCGTTGACAAACGCACCTTGCTGGGCGGTGGGCTCGATCGTTGTATTCAAGGGACTAAAAAGCTGCACGCTAACGCCCAAGTTGCAACGAAAACTGGTCGTGCCAGGCCGAACGGAATCCGAGGGGCAGTTGAGAACTGTAAGGGAGATGGTCTGCAATTCTCGGTGCGCGCTGGATAAGAACAATTGTGGATTCGCCGACCAGACGGGATCCGTTTGATCTGATTGGTCGATTGTCTCGTAAACATTCGGTTCAAGAAACTGCATCAGTCCGCGGTGAGCCGATGCGGAAAAATGACGGTGACCATTAGTATGAGTCCACCGCGTAGAGCAGTAGGGAAACGTTCCAAAACTTGACTCGTAGGAATGTGTGGCCAGCCCCATCTGTTTCAGTCGGTTCCGGCAGGAAGTTGCTCTTGCGGATTCTCTCGCCGATTGGACGGCAGGCAATATCAACGCGAAGAGTAATGAAACAACACCGATAGACACCAGCGATTCGATGATTGAAAATGCCGATCGATTATGCGAATCTTGGTGTGTTCTATAGCTTGTCCCATCTCTAGTCGCTTCTCAACTTCAGTGCGATCGATGTTAGTTTCGCGCCATTGGCGGCGAAATCAATTGTGGATTCGACGCTGTCCTCGACCGCGCGAAGCACTTTCACTTCATAGATCTGGACTCCGCCGGCAATCTCATTAATGAAATCAACGCTAACGGCATCCGTGCTGCATTCAACCGTGAAAACGCCAAGGTCAGCAACCCTGGGAACCAACCGCACCTTGACTGGCTCCGCGAGGCGATCAACGTCTTTTTGCATCGAGTTCGATATCCTTCGGAATTGCTTCTAGCCGCGCGAGTACTTGATTCGACCAAATGATTGTTTCGACAACCTGATCATTACCATCGATAAGCTGAAGCTGGCCCCGATACGTACCGGTTTTCATAGACGGACTGGTTAGTTGAAGCCGGTATTGTCATCATCCAACTTCGGCAATGTACCTTCGCATCGATCATAGTCTCCCATATCACATACGTCGTCACAGGTTGTTACCGGCATTGAGGTTGGCTCGCAATTACTGTACTGCAAAGTATCAGCAATGGATAACAAAGTATCAGCAATGGATAACGATCCGCAAAGAACCGCGACCACGAAGGCACAGCATTCCATGAACTGAAAACGTCGATGAATACTCATTTTATCATCCCCTTTTATCTAGTCTTAGTCTCATTCGATTGACCTGAAAACGAACGGAGTCGGATTTGTCTCACAACGACGGCAACGCAAAGCGAGAGCACGCCAAACCCACTTAGCCAAAGGCGCCAATTGATGGGATCACTGGCCTTCGCCGTGATGGGTGATCGACCGCTCAGGGATGTTGGGTCTGCGCCGGCAATGTCCATCGAGGATTTTGACGGCGTATTGCCGAAGAGCGTTACCGTATTGCTGATGTGATCGATGACGCGTGTCTTTCCTTCAACCCCTTTCGGCGGCTGAAAACGGCTACTGTCGATACCAGTATTGAACTCGACTTCCTTGAATTGCCACATAAACACTGGTGGCGGCTCCTTAGAGCCAAGACACAGGTAACCGTCAGAAGGAAACCATGTCGTTTCATTGAGTTTTCGAAATCGATTTGCACGCCAGAATTTGGCAATTGAAAGCGTGTCTCTTCCACGGAAGTAGCCTTCTTCGAGCCTTTGGCGTGGCAAATAATCTCGCGATGGATCCAGCCACAGTGTTTCCACGTCAGCACCCCGCACATCCGGTTTCCGATGCACCTTGACGATGACACATTCGTTTCCGTCGATCTCTTCCCAGCCCTCAACCGTAACCGACTCTTCCGATGTCAAAATCGCGTCGACCCACCGGCCTTGCAGGCCGAACCAAATTCCATACAGAGCGTCGAGCGTGATATTCGAGCCCATGGGGCGGTCCGACAGGGATGGATCGATCTCGATCATCTCCCATCCCTCTTTGGCCTTATTCAGTTTCGTGCGCGTGAACCAAGTTCGTTCGGAATCGCCTCCCATCGCAATTCGGTGCTGGACAACGCCATCGCTCACGTCACTTTCTTGATAAGCGAATCCCCCAGTATCCGCCCATAAGAATTCCCAGCCCATATAGTAGTTTTTGAACACTTTATCTGTTTCAGCAATTTTGATGTCAACCAGTTCCTCTCTGGGCCAGCTATGCCATTCGACCTTGACATTAACGAAGGACTCTCGCCATTCCTTGAGGCTTGCAGAAATCTCCTCGCGTGTTGGCAAGGGCCGCTGCGTGGCAGATTCCTCTTGAGCATGACCAAGTGAAGCGAATGACAAGCAGAGAGTTCCGAAAAGTAGCTGCCGCATGATGATCTCAGAGGATATGAGTTAACACTTGATGTGAAGTATGAATAGTAACCATTTGTGATGAGTTTCCATTAGTTAGTGAACGTAAAAAAAAGAGGATGCCGTCAAGGAAAAACTTGAGAAATTCGATTTTTTCGAAGATCAAAACTCTCAAGAAAATGAGGGTCGAAAATGAATTTGCCGATCATGTGGCCTCACGGGTATACTGGGTTAAAAGGAGAACTTTCATGACTCAGGTCGCGGCCCAACAAATTGAATCCACAGCCGGAGTTCGCGGTGGCAAGCCTCGAATCTCAGGAACTCGAATTACGGTCGCCGACATCGTGACTTGGACTGAGCAAGGTCATTCGCCGGATGTAATCGTTGCCGATTATCCACAACTCACTCTCGTCGGCGTGCACGCCGCGCTGTCGCACTACTATGCAAATCAATCGGAAATCGACGAAGAAACCCGAGAGTCGCTGCAGTTCGCAGAAGAACTGAGCACACAGCTGTGCGGGCGCATCCCATAGTGGCCCAAAGTTACAAAACCGCGAATGGCAAGTTTGCTGCCGCCACATTCGGGATCATTTCTTGCTCTGATGCGTCGTTCGGGTAAGCCACGAAGTGGTGGCACAGAATAGCACCGGCCGTCAGGTCGGTGAATGTGGCTGAAAACGCGCGAGAGGGCCGAAGGCCCGGCACAGAATAATCAATAGCCCAACATGAGGTGCCGGACCTTCGGCCCTCGATGATGGAATTGGTTCGCTCACCGACCTTACGGTCGGTGCTATTATTTGCCGCCACTTCGTGGCTACTAGACTCATTCCACATGATATCAAGTTATTCTTGATACCAATCGCTACCCCCCAAATTACGCTATTCAGCACGGTTGGTTGAAGAATCTGAATCGATGCAGCGTTAATGATCCGAGCCATTCGCGGTTAGTCATCTAGTCCTGACGGTTTGCGTGGCGAACCGGGAGTCTTATAATTAGATGATTCAACGAGCGACAACTATGTTGGATTTTTCTCTCATGACGGATGACGGATCACGCCCAGTTCGGGTTGGGGCGGTGAATTATCTTAACTCCAAACCATTAATCGAAGGTTTGGACGAATTATTACCAGGAGCGGACCTGATCCTGGATTATCCTAGCCGCTTGGCAGACGACTTGGCCGGCGGGTTGTTGGATGTTGCGCTGATTCCTTCGGTCGAGGTCTTTCGCGATCCGGATTATGAAATCATCTCGGACGCCTGTGTCGCGACGCACGGCCCAGTGCTCAGCGTGAAGCTCTACAGCCGAGTTCCGATGGGTGAAGTTCGCAGCGTGGCCTTGGACGAGGGATCTCGAACCAGCGCCGCTTTGGCGTTGATCATGCTTGCGGAACGATACGGCGTGGAACCGGACATCGAGCCATTGCCGCTGGGTTCCTCGGTCGAGTCAACAAACGCTGATGCGGTCCTCTTGATCGGAGACCGAGCGATTCATGCGTTGGATGAATCGTTCGTTACCACATGGGATTTGGGCGAAGAGTGGTTGGCGTGGACGGGCTTACCGTTCGTGTTCGCGATGTGGGCCGCTCCCTCGGGACGCGACTTGGGCCATTTGGAAGAAGCACTGTCGAGGGCTCGCGATCGCGGCGTTGCCAGCTTCGACGAGATTGCTCGGCGAGAAGCTCCGATTTTGAGCATCACTGAAGACACGGCCTACTGCTATCTGACCGAGAACCTGGATTATCATCTTGGCTCGGCGGAGCGTCGCGGGTTGATTTTGTTTCACGAATTAGCTGTCAAACTGGGACTGGCTCCCGAAGGTGTGGACCTTGTCTTCCGACATTGCACCCCTGCTTGAAAAGGCCGTCGACGGAGTAAGATTGACTCCGGAAGAAGGCGTCCGATTGCTGGAGTCCAACGACTTGTTGGCCATCGGCGAGGCCGCGAACGCCGTGACCAAACGGCTGCACCCGGAGCCTTACCGGACTTACAACATCGACCGCAACATCAACTACACCAACGCATGCACGGCGGTCTGCGATTTCTGTGCGTTCTATCGGCCACCTGATCATCCCGAGGTCTACGTCTTGGAACGCGACGTCTTGCTAAAGAAGATCGAGGAAACCGTCGAGCTTGGCGGCGATCAAATTTTGATGCAAGGCGGCCTGCATCCGAAGCTGTCACTCGAGTGGTACGAAGAACTGCTTTCGGACATCAAGTCAAACTTCCCACAAGTCAACGTCCACGGTTTCAGCCCGCCAGAGATCTATCATTTCACCAAGATCAGCAAACTGCCGCTTAAGACAGTGCTGGAACGATTAAAGACCGCGGGACTCGGAAGCTTGCCTGGCGGCGGTGGCGAGATCTTGGTTGATCGCGTTCGCAAAGAGATCACTCGCGGCAAAGTGCTGACGGACGATTGGCTCGAAGTGAACCGCGTTTGGCACGAGCTTGGCGGTATCTCGACTGCAACCATGATGTTCGGTCACGTGGAAACATTGGCCGAACGCATCGAGCACATGGAACGCTTACGACAAGTCCAAGACGAGACCGGTGGCTTTACGGCTTTCATCAGTTGGACATTCCAACCCGACAACACCGACATGGCGGACATTCCGTCAGCGGGCGCGTTTGAATACTTGAAGACTCAGGCGGTCAGCCGGTTGTACTTGGATAACTTTCCGAATATCCAGTCGTCTTGGGTCACGCAGGGTGAGAAGATTGGGCAGATGGCCTTGTCCTTCGGCGCCAATGATATGGGCAGCTTAATGATCGAGGAAAACGTGGTCGCCGAGGCGGGCACGGTTTATTATCTCTCTCTGGATCAGATTCGCCGCGCTATCCGTGAAACGGGTTATATCCCACGGCAGCGTAACGTTTTCTACGAATATATCGATAACGAAGATGACACCGGTCGCGTAAAGCCTAGCAATCGTGTGGCGTTGCCGGTAATCAACTCGTCGATCTAAGGCAGCAGCCTCGTTGATTTTCGGCAACATGATTTGGGTGTGTTAGAGTCAAAATGCCCCGTGCCACAATGCCCGATGACCAAACCGTTGCGTAAGGAGTTGGTCACTGGTGATTGGTCGTTTTGAATTTGCCGATTCCAATGATTCACATCCGCGAACTGACAAAGCGATTTACCGATTTGGCCGCTGCTGACAGTGCGCCAGCGTTGAATCAAGTCAGCTTTGATGTCGAACCGGGTGAAATCTTCGGGCTCTTGGGACCCAATGGTGCCGGCAAGACGACATGCTTGCGGATTCTCAGCACGGTACTGCGACCAACGTCGGGCACGGCCGAGATTGCCGGTTTCGACGTCGCCGATCATCCCCCCCGAGTTCGCGAGAACATCGGTTTCATGTCCGGCAACACCGGAATCTACGACCGCATGACGGCCTGGGAAATGGTCGAGTACTACGGCCGCTTATACGGAATCCCCGAAGAGCAACTGGTGCCGCGAATCGAGACCATTTTCGAAACGCTGCAAATGAACGACATCCGTGACGTACTCGGCTCAAAGATGTCGACCGGCATGAAGCAAAAGGTGTCCATTGCTCGCACAGTCGTTCACGATCCACCCGTTTTGATCTTTGACGAGCCGACCTCGGGCCTGGACGTGTTGGTGGCGAGAAAACTTTTGAACGCCATCGCCGCGCTTCGGGATCAGGGCAAATGCATCATCTTCTCGACGCACATCATGCGGGAAGTTGAGAAGCTTTGCGATCGAGTAGCCATCATCCACAAGGGTCAGATTCTGGCAATGGGAACGATTGAAGAACTCGCCACAAGATATAATCAACCAGATGTCGAAGAGCTATTCTTCGAACTGATCGATAAACACGAGAAAGAACTAAGGACCAATGACCAAATCCCATGACCAACGGCCCCGTTTAACGGCAAGCCGAAGGCGACAGCGTCTGTCCAATTACATTACAGACCAACAACGACGCCTTCGATTCGCGAACAAACGAGAACATTGGTCATTGATGCTTGGGCATTGAGATTTCGAATTATTCGGCATGAGTTGGAAGAACATCAAACTGATCTTTCATCGCGAAGTTCGCGACCAACTACGGGATCGCCGTACGTTGTTCATGGTCGCGGTCTTGCCGATCTTGCTGTATCCACTGCTTGGCATTGGCACGATGTACATGGCCAATATGTTCACCGAGCAGCCTCGTACGGTCGTGATTCTTGGCGACGAACACTTGCCTGAAGATGATGACTTGCAGCTACTTGACGGAGACAGCTTCCGTGAAGAGTGGGGCAACGTCAGTAAGCTTCGCATCGTCACGCCCTCGAATTTCACCAGTGAAGACGAGAAGTTCACAGCCAATACGAAGCTCATCGAGCAAGCTAACACGCTAAAGCAGAAGCTGGAACGATTCGAACAAATCACCTTGGCACTAGATCAGCGCGGGGCCAATGATGACTCGGTGGACGATTCGAACTCTCAGCCGACTCAGCAACAAGACGATGTTGACCTCGATAGTCAACAAGATGCGATCCAACGAATGTCGCGGCTGACCGTCGAGACATTACAGCGGCAACACGATCTGTTGGATGAGGAGATTAGGGCTCTGTTCAAAGAGAGCCCAATGCAAGTCCTGCTGATCTTTCCCGATGACTTCTCACAGAACATTGAACGCGTCAATCGGCAACTGGCCAATCGAAGCTTGAGCAATAAGAACGACGTCGAGTTGCCTCGGCCCATCATTCTGAAGAGCCGCGCTGACGACAAATCCTCGATCGCCTATTCCCGCGTTCGCGAGGTCGTACGGGCTTGGGAAGTTGCCATTTTGAACAAGCGGCTTGCATTAGCGGACTTGCCTGAATCGTTACCGAAGCCCGTGAACGCAAATGCGATCGAAGTCTCTGACGGTGACCAATTCTCGGCGAACCTCTGGAGCAAACTGTTTCCCGCTTTGCTGGTGATCATGGCCGTCACCGGTGCATTCTATCCCGCCGTCGATTTGGCAGCCGGCGAGAAAGAGCGAGGAACGATGGAAACCTTGTTGATTTGCCCGGCGTCGCGAAGTGAAATCGTGCTTGGCAAGTTCTTCACGGTGATGCTCTTCAGCATTTCAACGGCGCTATTGAATATTGTCAGTCTGGGATTGACTGGTCAGTACATGGCTTCGATTGGGATCAATTCCACATCCGCACTGTCAAGTATCGCAATTACTTTGCCTGAACCGATGGCCTTATGTTGGTTATTGGTTCTGCTGATTCCGTTATCCGCGCTGTTTAGTGCGATGTGCTTGACGATCGCCACGTTCGCTCGAAGTACAAAGGAAGGTCAATACTACCTGACACCGCTATTGACTGTAGTGATGGGTTTGACCGTCTTCTGCCTTTCTCCAGCCATTGAGATCTTCCCAGCGACGAACTTGTCATGGTTCTATAGCGTGCTTCCAATTGTCGGCATCGCTCTACTGCTGAAGGCCTTGTTGTTGGATCCGAATAATGTCAACGTCCTCGTGTTCTTGATGCCGGTCATGCTGACCAGCATTGGTTATAGCTTGTTGGCGCTGTGGTGGGCGATTGAACAGTTCAAGCGTGAAGATGTCCTGTTCCGCGAGGCTGAACAAATCAATCTGAACGATTGGCTGCGCCACTTACTGCGAGACAAAGAGGAGACGCCAAGCTTCATGGAAGCTGGCTTCTGCTTCGTGATGATCTTGATCATGCAATTCCTGGCTTTGAAATACATGGGCCAAGCATTGCAGCGAGTCTCGATGTTCCGGCTCTTGATCATTCAACAATTGGTGATCATTGCCTCCCCCGCTTTGTTCATGGCGGTCATGCTAACTTCGAGTGCTCGCAAAACGCTCCGATTACGGATGCCTTCGTTCAAGATGATGAGTATCGCAATTGTCTTGCCGCTGACACTTCATCCCGTTTCGACATGGGTGATTTCAAACGTCAAGGAATACTTCCCGCCACTCGACGATTCCGTGATGCGGATGCTGACGGCAATGTCCGACGGCTCGCAACCACTTTGGTTGATCTTGTTGGCGATCGCCGTGGCACCTGCAATTTGCGAAGAAATCGCCTTTCGCGGTTTCATGCTGAGTGGCTTCAATCGCTCGCAACGAGTGGGCTTGTCGATCACGATGTCGGCCTTGGCTTTCGGTGTGATTCACATGATTCCACTGCAAGTCTTCAACGCATCGCTGTTAGGATTGGTCTTGGGTTTGATCGCTGTTCGCAGCAACAGCCTTTACCCCGGAATCGTGTTCCACTTGATCTTTAACTCACTGACCGTGTTCCATGGCGTGTGGAGCGAGCAGTTGATTGAGAGTAACTCGACGCTGCTGGAAACTACGCTGCTTGGCTGGTTCCTGAGGCTCGAAGATGGCGGCATCATGTATGAGTGGCCAAGCCTTTTGATCGGCTTTGGAGCATCGGCTGCCATGATCTATTGGCTGATTCAACACGGCAAACAAAAGCCCGACAAGCCGATCGTCAACATGTCGATGCAAAACGCTGTCGCGGCACAATAGGCCTCGCATGGTTAATGCCATGAGTCTAAACGAAAACAAATGGCTGTTGGGGTTTAGCGAAAGACGCGTGCTAAGGATCGCTCACCGAGGCGCTCGAGCATTTGCACCAGAGAACACCCTGCCGGCAATCGAACTTGCAGCAAGACTTGGTGCCGACGCTGTTGAGATCGACGTCCATCAGACAAAGGATGAACAAGTCGTCGTCACTCGCGACGACACGCTTTCACGATGTAGGGACATTGCTGAGCGATTCGCTGAGGCAAACGACCTATTCGTGTCGAGCTTCACGCTAGATCAACTGCGGACATTAAACGCTGGCCGCTGGTTTGCCGATCAGTTCAAGCTGCCCGTCGAAGAGAGAGAGCAGTACTTGCAGTTGCTCACGGCTGCTGAGATCGACGAGTACTTGCAGCCAACAACACTCAAGCAATTCCTTCAAGGCGTAGCAATTCCTACGTTGGAGGAATGTTTGGTCTTGGCCCGTGACCTCGGCCTGTTGGTCAACGTCGAAATCAAGACGCTGCCGCGAATGTATGCCGGAATCACAGAGCAAGTCGTCGACGTCATCAATCATGTCGGTGCCGCTGAGCTAACATTGGTCTCGTCATTCGATCATCAGCAAGTTCTTGAGTGTCGGCGGCGAAGCGAAGCGATCGCCACGGCCGTTGTCGTTTGCGAGCGGCTCGCCAATGTTCCCGAGTACCTCGAGCGACTCGGTGCCAACGCCTACCATCCAGGCTGCTATGGCGACTTTGATTCAATCGGAATCGGCTCTCTATCTGGGAAACTCGACACCGAGCTGTTCGATCAACTGCGAGGATGTGGCTTCGGCAGCAACGCATGGACCGTGAATAAACCGGATCATATTGATCGGCTGAGGAACGCAGGAGTCACGGGTTTGATCGGCGATTTTCCAAATCGCCTTCAGCCGTAGCATCCGACGATTCGTTTAACCCGTAGCAGAAGGCGAGGTCTTTTCTGCCGACTCCTCGCCTTCGGCTACGGGTTAAACGGAACGCGCAGAGAAAAGCCCGGCTTCTTGGAGAAGCCGGGCTTTTGAACTTTCATCAGCTTTCCATCACTTAGGCGAAGAAAGCGTCGACCGCTTGAGCCTTCACCAACTCGCGTGGTTGGTTCAGGTGGTTGTAGACGATCGTCTCCGGATCGATACCGAAGGTGTGATAGATCGTCGCCAGCAATTGCCCGGGATGTACCGGATCCTTGAGCGGGGCGGAGCCCGTTTTGTCGGATTGGCCGTGGACATAGCCGCGTTTGATGCCAGCACCAGCGATCATTGCCGTGTAGCAGTAGGGCCAGTGATCTCGGCCGTCGTTGCTGTTGTTGTTGCCGGAAGTACTAACACCGCGTTGCGGGCTACGACCGAACTCGCCAACGGCGATGACCAGCGTCTCGTCCAGCAAACCTCGTTCGTCCATATCGCTGATCAAACCAGAAAGGCCGGCGTCCAGCATGGGACCGGATTGGTTCTTCATGCGGTTTGTCAAACCGACGTGGACGTCCCACGAGTGGTTGTCGGAATTCGCGACTTTCGGCCAGACAACTTCGACAACTCGCGTGCCGGCTTCGACCAATCGTCGAGCCAACAAACAGCTTTGTCCGAAGGTGTTGCGTCCGTAGAGATCGCGGGTTTCCTTGGATTCTTGAGCCAAGTCGAACGCATTGCGGGCTCGACCTGACACGACCAAGCTCAACGCTCGATCGTAATAAGCACCCAAATTGTAATCCTTGACCGCTCGATCGATTTCCGGCATGCCTGCGTTGATGGCATCGCGAAGGCGAGCGCGTCGCTCAAGTCGGCCACCGTATACGTCCGGTCGAAGTTTGAGGTCGTCGACGTTGATCTTGTCCATCTTCTTCATGTCCAAGTCATCGCCGGGTGGGAACAGTGTGTAAGGGTCGTAAGCTCGGCCCAAGAAACCGGCCGTGCCCGCTTTGCCAACGACGTTGCTCTCTTGCAAAGGACGCGGCAGCATCACGAACGGCAGCATGGGAACTGTGGGCGGCTTCAGACGGATGATGTTTGAACCGAAGTTGGGGAAGTCCTTAGGACTGGGCGGTTCCAATTGCCCCGAAGGACTAACTTTGTCGGTCGTGTAGCCGGTCATCATTTGATAGATGGCGGCAGTGTGGTTGAATAACCCGTTCGGCGTGTAGCTCATCGAGCGGATCATTGACACTTTGTCGGTTTGCTGCGCCAGCTTCGGCAGGTTCTCGGTGAACTGCAAACCGGGCGTCTTGGTCGAGATGTTCTTGAACACACTCTTGACGTTGTCGGGAACGTTCTCTTTTGGGTCCCACAGGTCAAGATGGCTGGGGCCACCTTGCAAGTACAACAAGATGACGCTCTTGGCCTTGCCCCAACCAGCGGCCCCAATGAGGCTGCTTTCCTTGGCGCTGGCTTCTTGCATTTGCAGCATATCGGCCAACGTAAGACCCATCATGCTGGCACCGCCAACGCGGAGAAGGTCGCGGCGAGTGACTCCAAGGTTACGATCACAGAGGTCTTTTCCAGGCTGGCCAGGCACTACTAACATTGTCAGTTCTCCATGAGTGATTCGGTGGCAGGATTGGACGCGGATCGACACGCCCAATGAATGAGGTAGGCAGCAACGGTTGAAGATTCATAACCGTTATTGCATATGTCGACACAGTTTTATGCTGGCTTGATCGTTTGTGCGCAAATAGCACTACCATAAAGCCAATCAACCAAACAGTTTATTCGTGATTTGAAGAATTTGCAATGCTGCGTTTTGATCAGCGGCGGTCTGAGCGTAGGAAGCCCGCATTCGAGCGTTCTCTCTCGATCTTCGTTTGCCTAGCCGATATCATATCTGTGAACACTATTGCAAACTTCACTCGTCTGAGATCTTCCGCCCCCAGACAACTAGAGGCACGCGATGCTGGACATACTCAGCAACCAAAAACTCTCGCTTTGTGACCAAATGAGCCGCCGTCGCGCTTTGCAGATTGGCGGGTTGGGCACAATGTCGTTGGGCTTGCCTCAGTTGCTGCAATCGACCGCATCCGCCAACAATTCTGGCTCGGACATCGCTGGTTTCGGCAAGGCCAAACGCGTCATCATGCTGTTCATGTGGGGCGGGCCGGCTCACCAAGAAACGTGGGATTTGAAACCCGATGGGCCCACCGAGACGCGGGGCGACTTCCTTCCCATTGAGACCAACGTTCCAGGCATTCATGTCGGCGAGCACTTTCCACTGATCTCTCAACACGCCGACAAACTGGCGATCATCCGCTCGGTCGGACAAGAAGACAACAATCACTCGACCGGAGCCCATGCCGGTTTAACGGGACGCAAGCACGAACTGAAACAGGAAAGCTTCAACGCTCGTCAAACCGACCATCCGCATTACGGTTCCGTGTTGTCGCAGTTGCAGCCGAATTCAAGCGGCATGCCGACTTTCGTGGCCGTTCCGGAAGTCATTCATACAACTAACGGCGCTATTACGCCGGGGCAAGGCGGAGGTTTCTTGGGTCGAAAGTACGATCCATTCCAAATCACTGAGCATCCCGATCGCAGCGACTTTTCGATCGACAGCTTGAAACTGCCCGAGGGTATTGGCATCGGGCGACTTGCCGGACGGCGCGACTTGTTGACTCAGATCGAAGGCATCACGCGTCTCACCGATCGAGCGTCCAATGTGCGAGACCTCGACGCGTTTTATCAGAAGGCGCTTGGCATGGTGCTCTCGAGTAAAGCTCGCGCCGCCTTCGACTTGACCCAAGAGTCCGAAGCCAACCGATGGCGATACGGGTGGCATGCGTTTGGCCAGAGCGTGCTGATGACCAAGCGGCTGATCGAAGCCGGCGTCAAATTGGTCACGGTCTACTGGCATCGAGAGAACAAGATTCTGGACACCAGTTGGGACACGCACAGCCGTAACTTCGAAGAGCTGCGGTTGCGACTGATGCCCGCCGTGGATCGTCCGATTGCTGCGTTGCTTGAGGATTTGGAAGCGTCGGGCTTATTGGACGAGACGCTAGTAATCTGGAATAGCGAGTTCGGTCGCACACCGCGGATCAACGGAAACGGCGGCCGCGATCACTGGGGACCGTGTAACTCGGTCGTAATGGCCGGCGGCGGAGTGCCCGGCGGGCAAGTCTTCGGAGCCACCGATTCCAAGGCTGCTTATCCCACTCGCGACAAGGTCACTCAAGACGACATCGCCGCCACGGTCTACCATCTCTTGGGTCTCGATCCTGAGGCGATGATCCAAGACAGATTGGGACGCCCCTTCCCACTGGCTCTAGGCCAGCCCATTGCCAAGTTGCTCGGTAACGAATCACGTCCCGAACCAATTCCCGCGCCGCCCAAACGTGAGAAAGCTGCCCGAACCAGTCCGCTAACGAAAATGCTCACCGAGCGAGCCAAACGGTATGTAGAGTTGGACTTTGGCAACCCCGACAGCGAGCGATTGTGGCAGCTTACGGGTCTCAGCAAAATCCAACATTCCCCCGCTGGCGACTTCCGCACGGCAGACCAAGACGGCTTTCACATCAAGTACACCGGTCCGTTCTTTGCCCACTTCGATTATGGCTGGCTTGTACTGAAGCTGACCAAGCCCATGTCGCTCGACAACCTTCAACTGACGGTTGGAAATCGGGCCATTCCGATCCCAGAAGAACTCTTAAAAGCCAAGCCGCAGAGCTTGTGGCAAATCTCCTTCCCACCAAAGACGGTAGGCTCGCTGAGAACTCTTGAGCTAAAAGCTGTTGCACCGGGATTCGAAATCACCGATCTGGTGTTCCTTGGCGAAGAGATCGAACCGTGGCACTTAGCGCGGCTTGAGAATGCGTAGCGGCTTTCTTCGTAAGTGATCAGAAGTTTGTAGGCTTTCAGATTTCAAACCATGAATCCTCATCGCAGCTTCACGTGGATCGCGTCAATAATTTGACCAGTTAGCACGTGGCGTCCTGGCGAGTGAGCCTCTGATCCAGCTATATTGTAGCGTGGAAGCCACCACTACAAAGATTGAGATCGCCAACATGCGTTTGCTTTGCTGTCTAATTGCTGTTTGCTTGATTCCGTCCCTTGCCAATGCGGCCGACGGAAAAGTTCGCTTTGATCGAGACATTCGGCCGATCCTTTCGGACTTTTGCTTTCAGTGTCACGGTCCGGATCAAGAGAACCGTGAAGCCGACTTGCGGCTTGATTTGAAAGAGCATGCGTTGGCTGATCGCAAGGGCGAGCCAGCGTTCAAGGCGGGCAGCTCGGCCAACAGTCAAGCTTGGCAACGGATCATCTCGAAAGACGACGACACGCGAATGCCGCCGCCTGCAGCGAAGAAAGACTTAAAGCCTCAACACATCGCGTTGATCAAACAGTGGATCGAACAAGGCGCCGAGTGGACCGATCATTGGGCCTTCGTCGCGCCGAAGAAGGTGGGATTGCCGAAGGTATCAAAGCCAGAGTGGGTCGTGAACGCGATCGATCGATTTGTGCTGGCTCGACTGGAAAGCAAAGGTATGAAGCCGACGGTCGAGGCATCGCGGCGGACATTGATTCGACGGCTAAGTCTTGATCTGCGAGGCCTCCCGCCGACGGCGAAGGAAGTTCAGGAGTTTTTGAACGACAAGTCCAAGGATGCGTACGAGAAACTTGTCGACCGAACGTTCGCTTCCAAAGCCTATGGTCAGCGGATGGCTGTCATGTGGTTGGACGCGGCACGATACGGCGACACCAGTGTTTACCACGCCGACGGACCACGCGACATGTGGGCTTGGCGAGATCGCATTGTCGACGCGTATAACGAGAACCTGTCGTTCGATCAGTTTTCGATTCAGCAGTTGGCTGGCGACTTGATCAAGGACGCAACCGTCAAACAGCAAATTATGGCGGGCTTCAATCGTAACAACGGGACGACTGACGAAGGCGGCGCGATTGCGGAAGAGTACCGAGTCGAGTACGCGGTTGATCGCGTCAAGACGACATCAACCGTGTGGCTTGGGCTGACGATGGAGTGTGGTCAGTGCCACGATCACAAGTACGACCCGATCTCTCAAGAGGACTACTATCGTTTCTTCGCGTTCTTTAACGTCAGCGCCGATGGCGGCATGCAAACTCGCCGAGGCAACGCGACTCCAACAGTCGACGTGCCCGATCCTGAACGTGAAAAACAATTGCCAGCAGTGCGTGAGCAATTGAAGGCTCAAGAAGAAAAGCTCATCAAGCATCAAGAAGACATCAAACCAACGCTGGCCAAGTGGATCACCGAGCAAGAAACCAATGTCAAAGACAAGTCGCTCGACCTGCTGCCCAAAGACCCGCTGCTACACTTCACGTTAGATGAAGGAAAGGGCAACAAAGTTGCCGACAGCGTCAACGCCAAACGCAAAGGAACGATTCACGGCAAGGCACAATGGGCCAGCGGTCGATTTGATGGTGCCTTGAATCTGAACGGTGGCACACACGTCGACTTCGGCAACATCGGCGAATTGGAATGCACCGACGGTTTTTCTTATGGCGCGTGGGTCAACGTACCGCCCAAGGCCGCTGGTGCCGTATTGGCTCGCATGGATAACAACAATGCGTTCCGCGGCTACGACATGCTGCTTAGCAGTGGGCACATTGAAGTTCACATCGTGCACAAGTGGCAGGCGGACGCACTCAAGGTTCGCACGAAAAAGCCGATTGCCGGCAAGAAGTGGCAGCACGTGTTCATGACTTACGACGGATCGTCGAAGGCCGAGGGCATCAAGGTTTACGTCGATGGCCAACCGCAAGAAGTCGACATCCAAGCCAACGGGCTGAAGAATACGATCAAGACGCCCAAGCCGTTCTTCATCGGGGCTCGCAATCCTGATTCGAAGATGAAGGGTTTGATTGACGAGGTCCGCGTTTATGCTCGCACGCTGTCGCCGACTGAAGTGCAAGCTCTCGCTGACTCGGATCCGATCTCGCCGATTCTTGCCATCGCGGCAGACAAGAGAACGAAAGAGCAACAACGGGCGTTAAGTGACTACTACTTGGCAAACGTTGATGAGGCTTACCCGAAGTTGGTGAAACAGCGCGACGCGTCGAAGACGAAGATCGCGAACTTGGAAGAGCCGCTGACTTCGGTCATGGTCATGGGCAACATGACGAAGCCTCGCGAGACGTTTATTCTGAATCGGGGATCGTATGACTCGCCGACCAAACGCAAAGTTGAAGCGGGGACGCCTTCGATTTTGCCACCCATGCATGCCGACGCGCCTCGCAATCGGCTTGGAATGGCGCAGTGGTTGTTTCAGCCCGAGCATCCGTTGACCAGCCGCGTTGCCGTGAATCGTTATTGGCAACAGCTGTTTGGCGTCGGCTTCGTGACGACGCCCGAAGACTTCGGGGCGCAGGGCGAATTCCCGCACTCACCAGAGCTGTTGGATTGGCTCGCGGTCGACTTCCGCGAAAACGGTTGGAACGTGAAACGCTTGCTGAAGATGATCGTCATGTCGGCCACTTACCGACAAAGTTCGAACGTGCCCGTCAGTCATCGAAAGGTCGATCCGCAGAACCGGCTGTTGGGCCGAGGTGCTCGATTCCGACTGCAGGGCGAGTTCATTCGCGATTCGACTCTGGCCATCAGCGGGCTACTGGTTGATCACATGGGAGGCCCCGGCGTCAAACCTTACCAACCGCCGGGCTTGTGGAAGGAAGTCGGTTTGGGCGGCAATCCGAAGTTTGTGCAAGACCACGGCGACAAACTTTATCGCCGCAGTCTCTATACGTATTGGAAGCGTTCTGCTCCGCCACCATCGATGCAATTGTTCGATGCACCAACGCGTGAGAAGTGCACCGTTTATCGACCGCGGACGAACACGCCACTGCAAGCGTTGGTGATGTTGAACGACGTCCAATACGTCGAAGCCGCGCGGAACTTGGCACAGCGGCTGATCAAAGAAGGCGGTTCGACACTGGAATCTCGCGTCACGTTGCTAGCGGAACTGGCTGTTTCCCGACCGCCGCGCCAATCGGAGATGAAGGTCATCAAACGCGTCTTTGACGAGACCTTTCCCAAATTCAAAGCCGATCCGGAAGCCACCAAGAAACTTCTTGCCTACGGCGAATCGAAACGCGACGAGTCCATCGACGCCATCGAACACGCGACGATGACGATCATTGCCAGCTTGTATTTGAATTTAGATGAAACGCTGACTCGGCAGTGATCAAAGTAGCCGTCTCTCTCCGAGAGACGATGGGTTGGTATTGCGTGTTGTAAAAGGGAACTGTGCTTGTTGAGGTGAGCGTTGGACGCAGGCTCATCACTCGGAGAGTGATGGCTACTTTGCGAACACTTGCCGATGGATTCCCGGTGGTTGTGGGATCTCGTTGGTAATGACTTTCCAACTGGCGCCCATTTCTCGCATTGCATTGTAATCTTGAGCGGCGTAAGCGAACTCGAGGTGTGGCGTTTCCAAACGCTTTGATTTTGTGGCTCTTGCCTTCATGGCGGCTTCTAGCATGCCCGTTACCAACAATGTCCGTTCGACGGGATACGGTGCCTTGCCGTGGATGAAGTGATGTTGGATCGCGTGGGACAAGGCTTTGAACAGGCAACGATTTTCCCACGGACCGACATTGAATGCGGTGGCGTGAATGTCGGGTTTGCCATTCATGCGGCAAGCGAAGTTCCAACGCGTGCTATCTCGACCAACGCGCAAAACTGTTCCCTTGAGGCCATCCTTGTAATTCACCAACAGCACATGCGGAACAACTTCTGGCTCGCCCTTGATCTGCTGAAAGCGTTTCGGAACATAGCCAAGTTCGGCCTTCATGGCGGCGTTGGCAAGTTCCTTGGACCAGCGACCTTCTTCGGCCGCTTTCAGGGCCGCGTCTCCTTCGAGGAATTCAATGCTAGCAACTCCGGTCTCGCCGCCTTTGCGGGACTCGACCATCGATTGCAAAAGCTCAAGCCCGTGGAAGTCGTAAGACTCCAGCGGTCCACCGTGAACTGCGATGGCGTCGTCGATTTTCGCACCGACCGGAAGATCCAATGCAGGACGCCGCTCGGCCAAGGGCACGGAACTTCCGGCAAGGAATGGGATCTTCATTTCGCGTGATGTGTCGTACATCTGCTTGGCCCAGTCCCAGCGATATGACAAGTGCTTGTCGTTGAAGATTGGGACGCTGCGTCCTGTACGCCGCATCACAGCAGCGGCCTCGTCAAAAAATCTTTTACGCGGGTATTTGGTTTGCCCCAGTTCCGTTCGTGGGTAGTTGCCGTGCTCGCCAATCAACAAGACAGCCTCGACGTCGAGGTTCTTGCCACCAACGCAAAGCGCTTCTTCGATCGTCTTGAACATCGGAATCTTGTAGTGCTTTGTGAAGTCGTCAAGCATGTCGCCATTTCGTCTCTGATCGGCGTAGATCGAGACGACGTCGACACCGGGTTCTGTTTTCTTTCCGTTGAACATGTAGGGCCCGACAAAGTTTTCCAAAATCACGTGGGCGTGGCTTCGGTACGTCATGATTGTCAAGACGACGGCCACTCGCGGGCGTTTTCTTGGCGATTCGGCCCAGAGCTGATTTAGCGGCAACAGGCTGCTACCAAGTGCAGCGGCCGAGATACCAGCAAATTGACGGCGTGAAACAAGGTGATCGGACATCGGCGATTGTGGTTGCGTTTTCATAACGTGTGAGTTTATCGAAGCGACGCACCGCCGACAACAACACGGCATACCGCATATTAATCTGAGGTCCTGCCGCTTTTTTCGCGGTCGTTAAGCTGGTAATCTGGCGTTCATTGCCGACATTCCACACACCAATAGATTGAGATCCAAGATGAACCCCGATTGTTTGCAATACGCAATGACCTCGGACGAGCAAGCTCAGTTCGAACGCGACGGTTTCTTGGCCGTCGAGAATGCTTTGAATCCAGAACAATTGGAGACGATCATCGCTGCCGTCGATCGAATTGATTCCAAGGAACGCAGCGACGATTTACGAGACAAGTTGCTTTCCGTAACCAATGTTTTGCACCGCGATCCATCCTTTGTCGACATGGTGGACTGGCCCACGTTCTTTCCGAAAGTGTGGAGCATCCTGGGTTGGAATATCTACGTCTACCACTCCCACATGGATGTGACTCCACCGGCAACTGACACGACCAACTGGCGAGTTGCCTGGCATCAAGACAGCATGCGGGTCAACGACGAGATCGAAACGCACCCGCGTCCTCGGCTTTCCCTGAAAGTCGGCATCTACTTGACGGACGTGACCGAACCCGACCGAGGCAACACGTTGGTGGTCCCTGGTTCTCATAAAGAGGACGAATTGGATTGTCCTCAAGACGGGCAGTCGAATCCGCAAGGCGCGGAACCGTTGCTGGTCCCTGCGGGAACAGCCGTGATCCTTGATCGTCGCTGCTGGCACTCGCGTAGCCTGAATACGTCCGAGCTCACTCGCAAGGTGCTGTGGATTGGGTACAGCTACCGCTGGCTCAAACCCAAGGACGACATGACGGTGGCTCCGCTCATCGCCGATGCCGATCCGATTCGCAGGCAACTGTTGGGAGTCAACGCCACCTCCAACGGAGTCTACGATCCGGTCGACGATGACGTGCCCCTGAGGACTTGGCTAAGCCAGCATCAACCGAAAGACGCCGAATGGACGAAGCACCCACGCCCTCAAAGCCGGCCGCCAGCAATGGTGCGTGGTATGAACGCGGGACGACAATAGCCGAAGATCAACGGAGTCATATCGTGGAATACGATGAACTGATGGAGGAAGCAGCTGGCCGAGGAGCTGGAAAGCGAGCTGACGCAAGTTCAGCTGCTGGAAGAAGCAGTTCGCATTGCCGAGTCGACGAATCAACTTCACGACGCGTTTCGCGCCCGCTTGAGCTTAGTCGATGCGCTGTCGTCGGATGGCTTGATGGAAAAGTGCTTGGTTGCCTTTGTCCGCAATTTGGAACAGATCGACTCTGATGAAGAGCTGCGGCAATACAAGCCTGACTTTCTTTGGGATTACATCGCCATCGCAGTCTTCGCCACCGACGATGCGGGCATCTCGACCGAGCAAATCGAAAGAATTATTCACGAGCTTACTGCACGATTTCGCAGGCACGGCCTGAATACTCGCCCCGTCGATCATTCCCACTGGCGAGTTCTGATGCGGATGGGGAAGTTTCAGTTGGCCAAAGTGATATGGACTCGCTGGCGGCAGCCGAAGACACTCCCATGTGTTACGGCAAGGCCAGTCAAATCGACTCAAGTGTCGAGTTCCTCTATCGTCAGGGCCAATTCAAAGAAGCCGTCTTTGAAGCGACGCCGATCACCAAGTACGGCATGTCCGCTCCGCCAGTCGTTCCTTACCTGACCTACTGCTATGTGATGCTTTGCCACATGCATCTGGGCGAGATCGAACGGGCCCTCGAATATCAAAAGAAGGCGCTGCGCATCGTTAAGAGCAAACCGTCGGCACTGTCACTCTATGAGGCCAGCATGCTGTTGACTCTGATGGTTCGCCAACAAGATTGCGAAGCGGGAGTACGTCATTTCGAGGAAAGCTTGCCGTGGGCTGTGAATTCCACGAACCAAGACAACATTTGTCTATTCTATAATACTTCAGCCGCGTTGTTTGAAGGCCTCGCCAAACAACGGCCCACCGTAAAACTTCGATTGCACAACGAGTTTCCGTAGTTCCAAGAAAGTGGCGAATACGAATGCCAACAGCTGGCTCAGCAGCTCTCAGATAAAAGTGCTGCGATGGCGAGTCGGTTTGATGAACGGAATGAGAACACATACTACTCGGGATGGATGGCCTCGCTGCGAGGTCTCTGTTTCGACTCGTAACGGTCGAGGACGAATACCACTAACAAGTCAGATCTACAGGAACAAGAAGCCAATGACGGCTCAAAAGAATTTTCAAGTTAACCTACGCGGCATGATCGAGTTGCTTTCGGGGCACCTTTATAGTGGTCCACAGGTTTACATTCGCGAGTTACTTCAAAACTGTGTCGACGCCATCACGGCTCGGCAACAGGTCGACGCCGAACATGTCGGAGAGATCCGCTTCGAACTTGTCACTGGTGGCGAGGGCTCGCGGCCAACACTGGTTGTATCGGACAACGGCATCGGATTGACCGAAGACGACCTACACGAATTCTTGGCCACGATTGGGCAGTCTTCGAAGCGCGGGCCTGAGGTGCAGCGCGATACGTTCATCGGGCAATTCGGCATCGGCCTGCTGTCGGCATTCATGGTTTGCGAGGAACTGGTCGTCATCACTCGCTCAGCCAAGCCAGACTCGAAAACCGTCGAGTGGACTGGCCGCAGCGACGGTACTTACCAAGTCCGCGTCTTGGAACACGACTTCGAACCGGGCACGCAGGTCTTTGTGCGGTCTCGCCCCGGCACGGAAGAATTCTTCGAGCCCGACTTCATCATCAGCCGCGCGAAGTTCTATGGCAGCTACTTGCCACACGACATCCAAGTCCGCTTTGGGGACGAGCGTCGCTTGATCAATGAAACAGCACCGTGGGACATGCAGTTCGAGAATCGCGACATCGAGCGAGACACACTGCTTCGGATGGGCAAGGAAACGTACGAGATCGACTTCATCGATGCATTCCGCATCAACACAGAAGTCGGCGGTGTCCAAGGTGTGGCCTTTGTATTGCCGCACTCAGCTAGCGTCGCCTCGAAGCGGGCGCACCAAGTGTACTTGAAGAACATGTTGCTCTCGGACCGCTTGGACGATCTGTTGCCAGACTGGGCGTTCTTTGTGCATTGCATCCTGAATGTCACCGACTTGAAGCCAACGGCCTCGCGCGAGTCATTTCACGATGACGAGGATCTCGATGCGGCACGCGATGCCATCGGGGCCTCGCTGCGCGGATACTTGGTGGATCTTTCCAAAACCGACAAGGAACGATTGGCGGCCATCATCAATTTGCACCACTTACCCATGAAGTCGTTGGCCGTCGATGATGACGACTTCTATAAGATGTTCATCGATTGGCTGCCGTTCGAATCATCGTCGGACACGATCACGCTGGGTGAACTCTGCGAGCAGCAAGAGGTGATTCAATACGTACCGTCGCGGGATCAGTTTCGGCAGATTGCGGGAGTTGCCGCGTCGCAGGATATGTGCATCATCAATGCAGGGTACACCTGGGATGTCGAGTTGCTGACAAAGATGCCGTACCTGTTTCCCAAGCGGCAGATCGAGCAATTGGACGTGACGCAACTTTCGCAGAACTTTCAAGACTTGACGCTGGACGAGCGGGACGAGGTCATGGACTTCTTGCGAACAGCCGCCGCCGCCTTGCAATCGTTCCGTTGTGAGGCCGACATCCGGCGATACGAGCCGTCCGATCTGCCGACGCTCTACACTGCCAGCGATGAGGCTTCTTTCCTGCGGTCCGTTGATCAAGCCAAAGAATCAGCCAACGACCTTTGGGGCGGAGTCCTTGATGGATTCAACATTGATCACAGTCGTCGTGCGTGGGCGAACCTGTGCTTTAATTTCTCGAATCCGCTGATCCGTAAACTGGCGAGTCTCTCGAACCGAGAAATCATCCAGCGGGCTGTCGAGATGTTGTACGTGCAATCGTTGCTCTTGGGACATTACCCGCTGAAGTCGGGCGAAATGAAGCTGCTGGGTAACGGGATGCTAAAGATGATCGAGTATTGTGTGTCGCTGTCGCCGGAAAACGATGAATAGAGGTGGAGTAACAACATGGACGCTGAAGAATTTGATCGTCTGTTGGACGAGGCCGCGGGAAGCAAAGAAGGTCCCACAAAGATCGCCATCCTCGAGGAAGCCGTCCGCTTAGCCGATTCGGCAAATGATGTTGAAGCGGGAATTACCGCGAGAACGTCATTGGTCCAAGCGGCCACATTCGGCGGTGCCGCCGAGAAAGCTTTGGTGGCTTACGCATGGCTGACTGCCAAGTACGACGAGGATCCCGACTACTTCGGTGGATACGGAAGCCATACGTTTCATTGGCAGATGAAATGGACCCTTGGTTCGCTGTCGGACTTTCCAGGAATCTCGCGCGAGCAAATCGAGTCGATGTACGAAGACGCCGAAAAGCGCTTTTAGGTCGCCGGCTACAGTCTGCGCCCGATTTTCAAAGACCGCGCCGACATCGCCTCAAAGATGGGAGATGTCGAAATCGTTCACACGTACCAAAAACGTTGGAACGAAACACCAAGAGACGAATTGGCGGATTGCCGCGCCTGCGAATGCAGCACCGATGTCGAACTGCTGGCATTCATTAAGAAAGACGAAGAGGCCATTGAAGCCGCTCAGCCACTATTAAATGGTGAGGAGTCTTGTAGTACGGTGCCTCAATCGACCTACGGACACGTCTTGCTGCCATTGATTCGGCCGGGGCGTGCCGAAGAAGCGGCCAAGATTCACTCCAAGGGATATTCCAAAATCGCTGGCAATCCCAAGTTCTTGGTCACCGCTTCCGAGCATTTGCAGTTTCTTGTCCACCAACGAAAGCTGGTCAAAGCCGTTCAAGTTCTCGAACGCCACTATCCCCTCGTGTTGGAATCCGCGGTGGGGTATGAGCAGTACTATTTCTATCGGGCCGCGCAATTGTTATTTGAAGCTCTGGCACGAAACGGCAGTCGACCCACACGGAAGTTTCGCTTTCAGGAAAGCTGCCCAATTTGGCGAGAAGATAGAAGCTACGAAGTTGCGGCGGTCTTGGATTTCTTCTGCGAACAAACCAAGACGATCGCCCAGCAATTCGACCAGCGAAACGGAAACGACCATTTCTCTCAGCAGGTCGAAGAATACCGCGAGCTTTTTCTTGGCGATTTAGCTTAGGCAGCTGGCGTCCAGCCTTTAGGCGCTTTAGGAGAGTTGAAGGCCTGCTTTGCGGCTAAAGCCTGGACTCCAACTGTCCCGTGTGAAGATTTAGAAGCCCGGCTTTTTCAAAAGGCCGGGCTTCGCTCTTTCTGGTAGCCATGCTCAAGCAGGGCTCGCCCGGCGACCGAATAATCATCAATACCGGAATATCTGGCAAAACCGGAAGATCCGGCATTTTCGGAATAACCGCTACAGTTTACCAAGTCAGACGACGATAAATCGAATAGATCCTCCTCCTGCGCTCGCGGTTCCGTGAGGGCAACCCAAAGCTCCTAGGAGTCTGAAACGGGCCAATAAGACTCGTCGACGACACCTAACCCACTTCCTATCAAGCGGTTATGGAGCAGACCGCCTGAGACTTGTTTTTCAAGGACACTGTGATGCGAATACAACTCAGGTTCGCAGCGATCCTAGGACTGATTTTGCTGACCTCGGGTCTGCAAGAAACATGGGCACAACAACCGGGAGCTCCACCTGCTGGCTGGGGGCAACCTCAAGGTGTCCAGCCCGCTGGCTACTCGGCCGGTTTTCCCTATTCATTGCAGGCTCCTGGCAATCCGTATTTTGGTGGTTCCCCATCGGATACCTACAGAGCCGGAAGTCCGCCGGCGAGCGCGATGCCTTGGCCGGACGTCAACGGTCCAGACTATAAAGAGAACGTCTTTCGAGATGGCTGGTGGATCGAAGAATCACGAAGCGGCAAGAACTACAACTTCAGCGTCGAGCTACTTGTTACTCAAACGCGAAAGCCTCAAGGCGTATTTGGTGACGAACGAGCACAAACTTACTTTCAGCTAATCGAAGACGCGTTGATGGACTCTGACATCGACGACGATGTCCTTGCCCTGTTCCAATCCGACGATCTTTTGGGAACGGTGTCCCCGAACTTCTTTGATCGCGTCAACTTTGCGGATGAATTCGGTGACCTGAATTCGCTGGGAACTCGGATGACATTGGAGATCACGAATCCCGACGATTCGGGGCTCATCCTTAGCGGTTGGTGGTCTTCGGATCCCACCGAGCAATTTGATGCTCGCAGCGACGTTCATCAATCTCGAGGAACCGAGCCGGAGCTGTTGGAGTTCTTGTTGGACAACCCACTGGGAATTCTGGCTGACATCTCACCTCTCGATCCCGACGAAGTCCTACAAAACAACCTTCTCAACCTTCGCGGTATTCCGCTGGACGATGGAACGATTCGAACGTTCGACAACGGAATCAACATTGGTGGTGTCACGGCGCCGTTTGACTTGCAATTCCTTTTAGAAATTCAAACCGAGTCCTATTCAGGTAACGTCGCTTGGATGATGGCTCCAGTTTACAACAACGGATACTTCAAGCTGCGACCCGTGGTTGGCATTCGTGCAATCTACCTGCGCGAAGAATTGGCCTTTAGCGGCCGAGATAGTGGTTTGGTTTACGACTCTGAAGATGACGCGACGGACCCGTTCCTTGCCGATGTCAAACTACACTCGACACCCAACGGTGTTGATGACGATGGCGATGGCATCATCGACAACGCTGGTCTGGTGGAAGACGATCCCAGTGGCGGAATGGGTGGTGGCGGCGGCGGTGCTGACGACGTTCGCTTCATTCAGTTTCGTATCCAAGACCCGAACTTCCCGCCGTTGGACACAACACTGAATAATCGTGTTCGCAGCTACTTGCTGGGTCCGGAAGTTGGATTCCGCTACGACTTTAGCGGTAAAACTATTGGAATCTCGGGCATGACCAAGGTCGGCTTGATGGCCAATGCTGAGCGAATCTCGCTGGCAGGTAACAACTTTGCCATGACGACTCGAGACAACAACTTCATCCCATCGACGCCGGAAAACAACCAACCGAACCGATTCAACGACACGGAACGTCACATTCACGTGTCGCCGATGTTCGAGACTTCGTTGTTCGTCAACGCTCCGGTATTTCAGTACTTGCCCGTGCTTCGCCGCTTCAAACTCTTCAGCGAAGCCAATCTCCGAGTCGGCTACACGTTCACGTACATCGACCATGTCGCTCGCCCCAGCGAGAGCATCGAGTACACAGCCAACCCGGCAATGGGCCTGTTCCCATCAATCGACACCGATCGACACCGCTGGACCATCGGAAGCTACAGCTTCGCAATTAACTGGAATTGGTAGACGACCTCGTTTAAGGCTTTCCGAACAATTCGCCTCGCCAACTTTGGCCGTGATGCTGTGGACCAGTGCACGGACGCTGAGCATTTTTGTGCGGGCGCTGCTGATCCTATCGACCATCTTGAATTACGCGTCAATCTATCTCACCAGTCTCGATCTGCGGGATCGATACCAGGAGACCTCAACCCAACACGTTGAAACGCGTGAGTTAGCTCAGCAGGCTTAGAGCTCTTTCTATCTGCGTCGCGTTATCGGTGCCGGCTCACCGTTTTCGGTCGGATGCGAATACCACCGTCCTGTACCACTTCGACGAAGGCAAGGGCGATGTCCTGAAAGACTCATCCGGCAACGATCATCACGGAAAGAGCGTCGGGGCGAATTGGGTGCAAGTCAGCGATGTGCCGCCCGTCAATGCGTCATCACTGACACCGAACGCGGTCGCCCGATGGGTCATCAACTCAGATGGCACGGTGACAACCAAATTCAATGACTTCTCCGGGCACGTCGTCCACGAGGAGTTCATCGGAACGATCGATGCATTGCCTGAAAATCCGTCGGAGATTGAAGCAGTCTTCCTTCCGGTCAAGACGCGGGCGACGGCGGAACGCATCGGCGATCTCGCACAATTAAGAGGCCTTAATGGTTTGTTTCTCGATTTCGCTGAGGACGGTCATGTCGAAAGTGACCTGTCAGGCTTGGCCAGACTTCAGTCGCTGCAGTATCTGGTGGTGAAGTCACTGAACCGGACTCATCGAGGCAACCGTCTGGACGGTCAGTGGATGAAACAACTCCGTGGCCTTTCGAATCTAAATAGACTGGAACTTCCGTTCGTAGGTGTCACGGATTCCGACCTTGTCCATCTCAAAGGACTCACTTCTCTGGAATATCTCTCGCTCCACGGCACGGAAATCAGCGACGCCGGTATCGGTCAGGTCGTTCCGCTGAGGAAACTGAAAAGCCTTGGTGTCGGGGCCACTCACGTCGGAGACGATGGCCGGAAACAGATTGCCAGTATGACAAGCCTTCAGGAATTGGTTGCTTCCGAAGTGAGTATCACGGACGTCGGTCTGCCGCATCTGAGAATACTGAACAAACTTATCCATCTCTATATTCAGAGAACGAAAGTTACGGCCGCCGGAGTATCGAAGCTGCGCCAATCGCTGCCGGCATGCGACATTCATTCGGACTTCGATGGCAACGTTGATCTCAATCGCGGTCTCATCGGGCATTGGAATTTCGATGAGGCACGGGGAACGGCGGCGAAAGACTCATCTGCCAACGGACATCACGCCACACTCAAGAGTATGGACGAGTCCGCCTGAGTCAACGAGAACTTGCCGTCGCTAACAGGCAACAAAAGTGCATTGGAATTCGATGGCATCGATGATGCAGTGGCCTTGCCCGACATGGGAGAGAAACAGCAGGTGTCGATATGTTTTTGGATTCAAGGGGATGGGAATCAATCGAACATCATCGGCAGTGATCCAACCGTCGCTCGTCAGACTACTTTTAATTTGCTGCGAACGGCACGCCGACTTCAAATCAAACGAAACAACTATTTGTGGATGTTCAAAGATGTTGATTTTGAGGACAACGAATGGACCTTCATTGTCGTGACGGCCGACGTTCAAGCTAAACAATTTAACGTCTTCGCCAATGGCAAACGGTGTGAGTCATTATTCGGTGAACTCGTCAACAGAGTGTTTGAGCCGGGTTCTTCCGTCCATCCTGCCGCGTGGAAACCAATTTCGTTGCCCCACCAGATAAGCGGAAAACAACCGTTCAAGGGCATGTAGACGAAGTTCGAGTCTACGACCGCGTGCTGAGCGAACAGGAGATCGCCGCGCTAACGGCGAAGACGCGCCTTTGATCTCGAACAGTTCTTGGATCAGGCCATAATCGCCTCAAGCCGGAGCTCTTGAAAATGCTTAAGACGTTCAACGAAAGATTGCTGAGCATTCTGTTTTCGTTCCAGGTCTTGATTGCTTCTTCGTTGTTGGCTCAAGAAGACGGCGGCCAACAGCAAGCTACCACACCAGAACAAACGATTCGGGAAGCGGCCAGTCGATCGATTCGTTTGTTGGACCGATGTGCCACCACATACCTGGAAGAATCCGATTGTTTGTCCTGCCATCATCAGACGATGGCGCTGATGGTTTTCAAGACAGCTCGGAAAGCCGGCTTTGATATCGACAACGAGAAGCCGCAGAAACAAGTCGAAAGATTGTTCGAGTTTTACGATTCACGTCGTGAACGGTTTGCTCCCAAGGACCTCAAGTATCCCGTCACACCACTTGGCAGACGATCTGACCGAGCTAATGACGACGGCGATGCTGAAGCTCCACAGAGACCTTGGCCATTGGAAGCGTCGCGATTATCGCCCACCGGCGGCCGCCAGTTCCTTCACATCGAACTATGTTGCGATCCGTGGTTTGAATCGCTATGGCACAAAGGAGCAGCCGAAACAAATCGCAACTCGCGCAGCAGCAGTCAAGAAGCGGCTCGCCAAGACTCCCACCCGCGATACGGAAGATCAAGTCTTCCGACTGCGGCTTGCTTTCGAATTGAAGATGCCAGAGAGCAAGCGAAAAGAGTTCGTCCAACGGTTGCAAAAGGAACAGCACAAAAACGGCGGCTGGTCTTAGAAGCCTGACATGAAACCGGATGCCTACGCGACGGGCACAGTTCTCGTCGCCTTGTGTGAAACCGTTCAAGTCGCTCGCGACGATCCATCCTGGCAGCGTGGCATGAATATCTCATGCAAACGGTTCATGGCACGTTGAGACCAGATCGAAGCCGGTTCAATCATTCTTTGACACGGACTTTCCCCACGGAAAAGACCAATACATTTCGGCTTACGCAACAGGTTGGTCGGCAACGGCACTGTTGCTGTCGCTAACTACTGATTAGCGGATGGCACAAGCGGCTAAAACTGAAAGTCGTCGATATTCTCTTTGTTGAACACTAGTGGCTGGCCAAGGATGACTTCTTGGCCTTTGACTTTGACGCCGTCGATTCGTCCGACTTGGAGTTCCACGCCGTCCAGGTCTCCGGAAACCCTCCATTGGTCGGTAGCCAACATAAAAGCCATGTGGACGGTTAGATAACCGAGGTCGTCGACGTTAAAAAGTGCGAACTCTTTGACGGTGTCGTTCTTGACGTAATCTCTCATCAAGCTCGGCATGCTCAAACCGGTCACACAGATTTCACCCGACTTGCCGACGTCCTGAACGGCCTTTGCCGCCGCTGGAAGCGCCACGGATGTGATCGCCCAGATGCCTTTCAAGTCACTTTGTGCTTCGAGCAGATTCGCCGTTTGTGTTCTTGCCTTGCGTTCATTCTCGGTGGGATAAAGCGTCTCTAACAATTCACACTCGGGATGCTCCTCTTTCAATCGAGGAAGCATCAAGCTCATCCAAGTATTTTGATTGGCGGCCGTTGTTGTGCCGCTGATGATCACGAATTTGCCCCGCAGTTTTCCATCGTCGTCGGCCGCGCCTTTGATCATCATGTCGATCAGCGTGTTGGCGATGCCTTCGTTTGGTGTGTGATTGACGAATAGTTGTCGCGCCGATGATTCGGCGGCATCTGTGTCCCACGTCAAGACAGTACAACCTGTATCACGAGCATCTTTTAGCGTCGGCGCAATCGAATCCGGATCGTTGGGAGCGACCGCGATTACGTCAAACCCTTGAGCAACCCACGTGTTGATCATTTCGGCTTGTTGTTCGACATTGTCCTCGGTGGGACCGTCATAGACTAACTCGACGCCTAGCTCTTCGGCGGCATCCTTCGCACCTCGGCCGGTTGCGTCGAAGAATGAGATACCCATCAATTTGGGCATCATACCGATCTTGATCCTATCAAACTTGCTTGGCGGCTGGGCAGAAGTGTTGGGCTCAGGTTCAGGCGTCGAGTCACTCGAACTACAACCCATAGCGGATAACATCAGTGTCACGAGAAACGTTGTGGCGATGAAAGCTTGAATGTGCTTCATGATTAGTCACTTGAATGAGTTGGCGTGTAGTCTTAGAGGCAGAGGTTACCAACGCCCCTGAGTTTACCTCAGGGGCTCTCGCGTCTTTGCACTAGATGCTGGTAGTGCAGAAACGTGAGTACCGACGTAAAGGCGGGGGCGGCAATTTCTTGTCGCCGCTTGCTTCACGGCACTTGCCGATTCGTGTTCTCCAGTTGATTCAAGGCCCGGTTCAAGACACGAATCGTGTACTTGCCATTGGCGTAAAGATCTTTGCGTGGCTTGAGATGTTTGTGCATGGCTTCGATGACGGGTTTTGCTTGTGCATCCATTTCGTCCAGGACGATCGCCGCGTGCAATCGCTCCCACTGCGCTCCTTGATCCAATTCCTGGACCAAGAGAGGCAGCGCTTTCTGGGGCAAGTTCATGCGGCCGAGTGCTCTGGCGGCGGCTGTTCGAACAACACTAGATGGGTCGTCGAGCAACTCAGCCACTTGCGTCGAATACGATTTATCGGGCTTGTTTCCTAGACCAGTTGCCGCCCAGTAACGAACGGCCGAGTCTTTGTGCTTCAGTCCGTCAGCGAGTTCGGCGGACTTATCTTGATTGTTCGTCGCCCAGTTTGCCATCACGGCCACTCGATGATAATCGACGAAACGTTGCCGTAGGATAGCGTACTGATTGCCTAGCCCCTTTTCACGTTCGATCAAGATGGGTTCGGGGATCAAACCGAGGTCCTTGGTTTCTGCAACCCAGTCGATGTGTTGATCTCGTAGCATTGTGAGCACGTCGTCATATTTTTCCTCGCGAGCCAAGTTATGGAGTTCTTGGGGATCATTCTCTGTGTCATAGAGTTCTTCGATTGGCTTTGTAGGTGCGAAGTACTTTTCAGCGGCGGGTTGCAGCTTTCCGGCATTGTGCAAGTTTCGCAGCTCTCGCATCGTGGCCCCTTTTTCGGGAGTGTTCATGTACTGATAGTACATCTTTAGTGGCTCGTAATTGCGGATGTATTTGAAGCGATGATTGCGGACCATGCGGATGATATCGTATCGCTCGTCCATGCGGTCACGAGCGCCGAAGACATACTTTCGTGGTGCTCGCAAGTTTACTCCCAAGAATGGTTGGCCTTGAACGTGGTCAGGCACTTTGATGCCGGCCAAATTCAAGACCGTGGGAGCAAAGTCGATGGAACTCACAAGTCGGTTCGAGGTTGTTCCGGCGCGACCTTGATCGTCTTGCCGAAACTTCTCCGGAATCCGAACAATCAATGGAATGTGAGTTCCCGAGTCATAGAGCCAACGTTTTGCTCGCGGGAGGCCGATTCCGTGATCGGACCAATATATAATGATCGTGTCTTCGTAGAGCCCGTCTTCCTTGAGCTGATCAATAAGACCACCGGCCCAAGCATCCATGGCCGTGATGAGTTCATAGTTCCGCTTCCAATCCTCGCGAGCGACCGAGGTGTTCGGGTAATAATCCGGAAAAGTCGTCAGCTTCGAGGCATCTTGGCGTTGTTCTTTCGTCAGCTTCTGAGTGACTTGTTTGTACTTGCCCGTCGAGGCAATGCCGCTTTCGTGACAGCCGGTGAAGTTAAACACGGCAAAGAACGATTGCTTCGGATCCGTGCGTTTTCGCCAGTGCGCTTTTCCGTTGGAGATGTCCCATGTGCCTTTGGGAGTGTTGAATTGATAGTCTTGCTTTGAATTGTTCGTGCAAAAGTAACCGGCTTGCCGCAAGTACGTGGGAAACGGTTTGATGAAATCAGGCAATTGAGCCCGGCAACGCATGTGATGCGTCCCCAAGGTTGTTTGATACATGCCCGTGATGATCCCACTACGACACGGAGCACAAACACCGGCCGTTGTAAAAGCGTGCGTGTACCGCGTACCTTCAGATGCCAGCTGGTCCAAACGCGGAGTGATCGCGTGAGGATCACCATAGCATCCCAAGTGCGGGCTGATGTCCTCACAAGATAACCAAACAATGTTCGGGCGAGTTTCCTCGGCGTTCAACGCACCGCAACGAAGGCCAAACGCAATAAAACAACAAACCAAAACCAACTTGTATCGAGAGTTCATGTTTCGCCTCAGGGGAGTCGAGTTTTGGATAGTAGCTCGCGAAGGAAAGAAAGCTTATTCAAACTCACTACGTCAGTCGTTTAACGCCCAACAAGAAAGCCCGGCCTCTTGCGAAGCCGGGCTTGTGAAATCCAACGTAGACATCGATTAGCCGAGGACTTCGTATTCGCGTTTGCGCGAGATACCCGGCATGGGAATGGGGTACTTGCCATTGGCGTCGGCTTGCAGCGGTGACGGTCCGCCAAGTTTGAGGTCCATCAGGTTCGGTGCGAATTCGTGCTCGTGGTTCAAAGCTTGGTCATAAGTCACCTGTTGGCCGGTGTGGGAAGCCATGCGGCCCATGACTGTGACCAAGCTGGCTTGCACGCCGCGTTCGACTTCGTTGTGCTTGCGGTCGGTGCGAATGGACTCGATCAGGTTGTCCCATTCCAACTGGTACGGACTTGGTTCGGGCTTGTCCCAAGCCCAGGCCAAGTCTTCTTTGACGAAGTTGTGACCGCTGAAGATTCTCGCTTTGGACGGAGCGTGTGATGCGGTCGAGATGATCGCTGAACCTTTCGTGCCGTGAGCGTAACTGGCAAACTTGTTGTAGCAGCTCGGGATCGTGCGGCCTCGCAACCACATCTTTGTACCGTCACGGAAAGTGTACTCGACGGAATAGTTGTCGAAGTTTTGATCAATGCTGTCACCACGGTAGTGTCGGCCACCGGACGCCTCGGCTGAGATTGGCCAGTCGTTCTTCATCCAGCAACACTCGTCAATGTTGTGAATCAAGAAGTCGCTGAAAGCCCCACCGCTGAGCCACAAGAAACCGTGGAACTTGCGGATTTGATATTCCAACTCATTTGTACCCGGAGCCATCGGAGGCACATCGGCAGAACCGGTTGGCCCCGCCATCCGGTAGCATCGCAAAGTTGTCAAATCGCCAATTTGTCCGTCTTGAATTCGATTGTATAACTCACCCCGAGCGATACAGTGGCGACACATTAGGCCGACGCCAACCTTCATGTTTTTCTCAACGGACTTCTTGCCAAGCTCGAACATGCGGCGCGAACTGGGACCGTCGACGGTGACGGGTTTCTCCATGAAAACGTTGACGCCTTTTTCAATGGCATACGTAAATTGAACCCATCGAAACGCTGGTGGCGTCGTCAAGATCACCACATCGCCTGGCTTCAGGACATCGATTGCCTTCTTGTACGCATCAAAACCCAGGAAGCGGTTGTCGCCCAAGTTGACCTTGTCGCCGAATTTGTTTTGGAGCGCGTTGTAACTGGTTCGCTGACGATCTTCGAAAACGTCGGCCATCGCCGCCAATTCAATCGGACCATTTTGAACAGACAATGCGTTCGTTGCGGCACCTGTACCGCGGCCGCCACAACCGACCAACGCGATCTTGATGGTGTTGTCTTCGGCAGCATGAATGTGTGCTTGAGAACCTGTGATCAACGCCGAGGCCGCGGCAACCTTGCCAGTCGTCTTTAAGAAGTCACGTCGTGATGCGTTCACTTTGTCAGTCATGGTTGGCTCCACAAGAATCAAATGAAAATCGACGAAGATTCGGCCGACGGGATAAACATGTCGTCGGCTTCAATAAGCGACAGCATACGGAAATGCGGGCCGCGTTTCCAATGGTTAAGAGTCGAAACGGATAACCGATTTTATTCTCGGTCACGTTCGCGGCTCAGGGTTGCAATGACAACGGTCGCGGTCAATGCGATCAACAACAGCAGAATGCCCATCGCAAGACCTCGAGAGAACTCGCCACGGCCGGTTTCCATTGCGGTCGCGGTCGACAGTGTTCGCGTGCGATCTTTCAGATTGCCACCGACCATCATCGCGATTCCCAATTCGGTCACGCATCGAGCAAAGGCCGTCATCACGGCAAGAATCACGGCAGTCCGAGCTTCGGATAAGTACGTAAACCATCGAAAGAGCGGGCCGGCTCCCAATGTCGCAGCCGTTTCGAAAACGCGTCGGTCCAATGATTTAATGGCTCCATGTGTCAGCCCAATGATTATCGGCAGCGCCAACATCAACTCGCCAATCACGATGGCCCAAGGTGTGTAAAGGAAGTCCGCGTCACCAAGCGGGCCTCGTCGACTCAGCAGGGAATAACAAACCAGTCCGAGGAAGACTGTCGGCACGGCCATCGCCGCTCGCACCGATGTCACCAGGAGCCGACGACCGGGGAAGGCAACTCGGGCCAAGAACGATCCCAGCGGCATGCCAATCAGGGCCGCCGTCAACACCGCGAGACTCGAAATCCAGAAGCTTCGCCAAGCGGCCGCGAGCACCAAGCGATCACCGGCCGCCGCCAATTGAATGGCATCTAAGATTCCTTGCCAAATCAACTGCATGGATGGCACCTGCGAGCGGCATTGTAGCTGAAGTTGTGACGATGTACTCAGAATCGCCGATCTTAGCCGAACATGCAAGCGGCGGGATTGAGTCCAGTTTACTTCAGAGGCAACGGCTATTTGCTATCGGTCTTAGAGGACTCGGTAGCTTTCCCTTCGCCGTCAGCAGGCGCCCATGCTGACTTTCCGAACGGATCCTCTGGTGGTTTGCTCGACTTTTTCGAGGCTCCCGTCGCCTTGCGAGCTTCCAACTCCTGCACGATGTCTTCGAATGTTGCGTCCGAGCACACGGCGCGGGAGCGATGTCGAACTCGACCGACCTTTTCCGCCTTCATGTAGATGTAAGTCTCGTAGGATTCGCCGGGCTCTAAGTTTCCAATCAAGTATCCCACACGGCGGCCTTTGGGATGAGAGAACTCGTCGGGTACATCCGTGCGAACTTGGACCTTCTCGGCCGTGATGTCGCCAATGTTTTCCACGCGGTATTTAATTCGTAGATAATCTCCGACGGCAACCGGTTCTGGTTTCTCAGCGACGAGTTTCAGTTTGGGTTGATGCACGGTGGTCTCGAAGTTGACTTGCTCGGTCAGTTTGACCAACTTCCTCTTCGTTGTTTCGTCCTTCGGCTTCTTTTCCGCGACCATGGGGACGACGTTATCAAACTTTTCCCACTCGTCAACCGGCAGCTTTGGGAACTCGACGAAATAGGAATGCGACACGTTTTTGCTGAACGGTGTGTTATTGGCAACGGCCATGATATTAAAGTCCAGCTCGAGCTGCGGTTTGGCGTTAGGCTCAGGCGCGAATTCGGGATCGAGTGGTTTATCGTTCGGTACGCTCGCGACTTTCAACGGCTCTTCTGTAAGAGGAAATTCTGGCAACGGCTTGGGAGCTTCGGGTTTCGGTTTCTCTTGATCGGAAGCAATCGGCTCCAAGAATGGAGGATCGGCGCGTGGCTTGATCGGTTCCCATTTCGGCTCGCGAGGTTTCACTGGCGGTTCGGCGGCGAATAAAGGATCGGGAATCCACTCGGTCTTCGCGACTTCTTCAACGACCGCTTCTGCTGGCGACCAATCTTCCAAACGTGGAATGATTGGCTGGACCGGTTGATCCATCGGTTGGAAGACAATGTCCGTCGAATTGGGTTCCGCTGCTGGTAGAATTTCTGGCGTCTCAACCTCGATCTTTCTTTCAGCAGGCTGCGCTGGCCTCAACTGTGCAAACAATGTCTCGGGAGTCCAATCCGAAAGCGACAGCAGCAAGCATACGATGGCAGCCAAACCTGTCATCGTCGAGAACACCCAAGGCCATTGGCTGCCCGCATACTTGCCACGAGAAAAGAACGGCCATGACCAGTTGCCGTCCATGCTCCAGTTGGCATTCCAGTTCCACGGGATCAACTTGCCCAGCACAACAAAAGCCGCCACAAACGTGGCACCGATCGACAGCAATGTTTCCGCCGCTCGTTTTCCAGGCAACAGCCACAGGGCGCGCAACAGAGAACGCTTGAATTGAATCCAGGCCGCACGAGTTTCCAGCCAGAGTTGCTTCAGGCACCACCGAACAACGATGCCCGTCCAATGTGCCGTTTCATAGACAAGCTTCCCAATGAAAACGGCCAGCCAACGGATGACTCGAATAGGAATCAAGATCGACAGTCGTAGGATTTGAAACCCCAGCCACAACGTCGCTTGCCCAAGGCGAATGAAGACGAATGGCGTCAACAGCACCAGACTGATGAAGTCGAGTTCCTTGAGTTGTCGAAAGGTGCGCTTTGCCGAGAGCACGCCGCGTTTTGATTGTGTCTTGATGTAGTAATACGGATAGCGAAAGTTCCGCCAAGCCGCGCGGGCCGTTTCTTGGATTTGGCGAATCGTCCAAGCTTGAAGCTGTTGAAAGGCGTCGTCCGCCGAGAGATACGTGCCCGTCACCGACTCGTAAACACCACGGCCGATGCCGAACGCGATGCGCCAACACATTCGTGGCACGAACAGGATCACGTTCCAGATTCCGTAACGGATCACGGCGCGAAGAAAGAAGAACACATGCAAGAAGAACCGCTTCGTGTTCAAGATCGTCACACGTTTTGCTCGCGAGATGTCGCGATGATCTTCATGCAGCTTTTGATACCACTCGGGAGCCTTCACGGCATCACCCTCTTCCATGAGGAGTTTTATTTATCCAAGACCACGTGATGTACCACATTACCCAAGTTACGGGAAGTCGTCTTGTTGGCTGTGAGACCTTCCAGTAGACTCCCGACCCCTCCAACTCTCCATTTCCGTTGCGAGTTCTCGCAATATTCCCCACCTACAACTGATTCGCATCGACCGGTCGGCCGCGGTTGTCGTTCGTGTCACAGGAGATTTGCGTCATGTCTGCGCATGCTTCACGCTGGTCATTGGCACTGTTGATGTTGGCCGCAATTGTCGTCTGCTGGGGTTGTAAGACGACTCCCGTTAGCAACCGTCGCCAACTGAACGTCATCCCCGAATCGCAATTGGTGTCGATGGGGCTGACGTCGTATCAACAGATTCTCTCGAACGAGCAACTGTCGTCGAATCAGCGTTACATCGAAATGATCAATCGGGTCGGGCAACGCATCGCGGACGTCGTCAGCCAAGAGTATCCCAGTGCGGCTGATTACAAATGGGAATTCAATGTTATCAAGTCTGATCAGATGAATGCCTTCGCGTTGCCCGGTGGCAAAGTTGCTTTTTACGAGGGCATCATTCCCGTGTGTCAGAGCGAAGCTGGCATTGCTGTCGTCATGTCGCACGAGATTGCTCACGCGCTGCTCAATCATGGGGGCGAACGGATGAGCCAAGAGCTGGTCGCTCAAGGTGTCGGCAAGCTGGTGCAGTTCGGTGCTCGCAATCAAACGGCCGAGCGGCAAGACATGATAATGAAGGCCTATGGAGTTGGCTCGAAGTACGGAGTATTGCTTCCTTATAGCCGCAAGCAAGAGTCCGAAGCGGACCTTGTTGGTTTGAAGTTGATGGCTAAAGCAGGATACGACCCCAGCGAAGCTCCTCAGTTTTGGGAGCGATTCGGTCAAATCAAAGGAAGCGGCGGCCCGTCCGAGTTCCTTTCCACTCACCCATCCGATCAACGTCGCGCGACGGCACTGCGAGAACAGTTGCCCGATGCTTTGCAAATATATCGTCTGGAAGCACGAGTCCGCTATGGCATCGGCGACCCCGTAACGCCCGGCGCAGCGCAATCCAACACGGCCTTGCCGGCGAGCGCGAGCAACTAAGCATTGGATAAAGTGGCGTAAGCTTCTAGCTTGCGATGCGTCGTGTTTCGCAAGCTGGAAGCTTACGCCACCTTAGAGTTCATCCATTGGTCATTGAGACTTGGTCATTGGTCATTCCACTTCTCCACTTCAATAACTCCTCAACACGAGCCCTCTTATGTTCTTGCTGAGACCAATTCGATTTCTCGTAACGGCACTGGTCGAGGACAACACGCCCAAACGCATGGCGATTGGATTCGCGCTAGGAGTTGTCGTTGGCCTGGTGCCGAAAGGTAACCTGATCGCTATCACGTTGATGATGCTGTTGGGATTCTTGCGAGTTAACCTTGGAACGGGCATGGTCACCGCTTTCATCTTCAGCTGGATTGGCATGCTGTTAGATCCGGTCACGCACATGATTGGCCTCTTCGTGCTGACTCATGAAGCACTGCGTTCGACATGGATCAGTTTTGGAGACATGCCACTGGCGCCTTGGACGGACTTTAACAACAGCATTGTTCTAGGAAGCTTTCTGCTAGGCCTTGTGCTGGCTTACCCGTCGTACCGCATTAGCGAACCGTTGTTTGCCAAGTACACACCGGACTGGCGCGAACGGTTGTTGAAACTCAAGATCGTGCATCTCCTTTGGGGCACGGACATCACGAACAAACTTACGTGAGCTTGGAGTCGACATGGACGCGTCGTCATCTGAACCGGAAACGGGAAACCGGGAACCAGAGAAGGCAGACTCGAACGAACAACCAGCTGCCGCTGAGGAAAATGTCACGGAATCGGCTGCCGAGACCGAGGCCACGGAAGTTGCCGCGCCGGCAAACCCCGATCAAAGCGACTCGTATCTTCGTTGGAGCTACGTCATCACGCGCGGCATCGTGGCTGGGCTGGTGTGGTCGTTCTTTGCCTATGTCTTCGATCCCATGTTGCATCGCGGTGTGATCATGGGCGGACAAAAGGCCGTCGGCGCGAAGGTCGAGATTGAAGGGTTCGCGACCGAGTTCTTTCCGCCCGTTATCAAAGCCAGCAACGTCCAGATCGCCAACAAGTTCAAGCCAACTAATAACTTGCTTGAGTTCACTCATTTCGAGGGACACGTTGACGGCGCGGCATTACTGCGACGAGCTTACGTCATCGATCGAGGTCGCATTGATGGCTTGCAATTCGACACGGACCGCAAAGAGTCCGGACAACTCGACACCAGTGAACCTCCACCCGCCGACGAAACGGAGAGTCCATTCAAAGCAAAGGTCGAACAGTTCGGAAAGAAGTGGGCGGCTGATTTGCTCGAGCGAGCCAAGCTGGAGACCGACCCGCGACAATTCGAATCCGTTCGTTTGGCCGAGTCCCTAAAGACCGAATGGGAAGGCGACTTTGACGATCTGAAGGAGCGAGTCGACGGCATCGAAGACGGTGCGGACAAAATTAAAGACGCCATCGAAGACAAATCAGGTAATACGCTGGACCGAGTTCAACGCTACCAAAAGGCTGCGGCCGACGCGGCGAAGTTACTGAAAGAGGCCGATACAATCCGTCGCGAAGTCGCTGGAATGCCAGATCGAGCCCGAGTCGATTTGAAGGACTTGGAAGCCGCAAGAGACCGCGATCTGGAAAAGATTAAAGAGAAGATCGACCTCTTAAGAACGGACCCGAATCAACTGTCCGAGTTCTTGATGGGACCGGAACTCTATCATCGCATGACCTCGACATTCGATTGGGTCACTTGGACTCACGAACGAATTCAAGAGTTGAAGAATCAACCCAAGCCCGTTCGATCACGCGGTGAGGACATTGAGTTCCCACATTCGAAACCGCTACCCAAGTTTTTATTGCGGTTGTTAGACATCATGGGCCAAGGCCAAGTCGCTGGTGAGCCGATGCAGTTCGCGGGCACCTTGACCGGCGTTTCGTCGCAGCCACAGATTTATGCCGATCCGACGGTTCTCCGATTGGAGGGCAAGGGCAACGGCACGGCTCAGGTCAAAGCCACGATCGATCTTCGTGACGAAGTGCCGAAGAACGTCGTCGCCGTTTTCTACGAAAGCGACGAACCCGACGCCGCTCGATTGGGCGACAAGAAGAACTTGCGAATCGTCGTTGATTCTGGAAACCTGAAGTGGAGAACCAATGTCGAGACAATCGGCGAAGAGCTTTCCGGTCAAATCTTCCTGATTCGAGAACCCGTGTCGATGAGCGTGCAACTTGACCCCGACACCGATCCGCGAGTCTCATCAATCTTGCAGCAAGTCATCGGCAACATTAACCGCGTCGAGGCCGAAGTCGAATTGGCAGGCACCGTCAAGAAACCGACATGGAAGCTGAAATCCAACCTTGGCCCGTCAATCGCCGACGGTATCAATGGCATCTTGAAGAAGACGATCGACTCGAAACGCATCCAACTAACGTCCTACATCAACGACCATCGAGACACCAATCGCCGCGACTTGATCAACTTGATCAACACGGAATACGTCGACGTCGTCAAGAAGCTGAACGTGAATCAGGACAAGCTCAAGAACCTGATACCAAAACAACTCAGCGATCAGCCATTGGATACGCTGAAGCAACTCTTTCGCCGGTGATGCTCAGGCTCAAACGAGCTGATTCAGAATCTTGACCGTTTCAAGTGCACCGAGTGTTGGCTCAAGCGCCGTCGATGCCACGCCGGAGACGACCTTGGTGATGTTGTGATCGACTTCACCCGACTTGCCCCAAGTTTGACCATTCGGTGCGGTGATGTAGATAGAAAACGTGTAGTGGCCTGTGCCCGGACGTTCGCCGATGATGTGCAGGATCGCTCGGTTGTTGGGCAAATTGCCGTACAAGGTCTCGCCGATGCGGTAGCCTGCGCGGACTCGGCCGGAGTTGACAACGATGTTTTCCTTGGCTGGACGATAGCCGTCTTGAACGAGCGATTGCCGCAGTTGCTTCAAGAACGGAGCTAAGTGGCCTTTCTGCATGATCGATAAGGCATTCAATCCATCCGAGATGACGATTTGAAGGTTCGTCTTGCCATTTTGCTTCTTTCTCAGATTGGTTAGATCGCGGTTTGAGCGATCGGTGAGTTGCTCGCCCGATTCGGGGTGCAGTATGTAGTCGTTTCGGTCGGCGGATCGTGTTGTGACAAGGAACGCGTCGGGAATGGACTCGATGAATTCTGGTTTGAGTTCTGCCCAGATGCTCTCTTTGGCTTCATCGTAGATTCGCGTGATGTCAGTCTTGAGTTTCGGGGCCAAGTCCCATGATTTGCGACCGTGACCCTCGGCGATGAACACGCCCCGGCCGCGGACTTCGGCAAGTTGGCGTTGACCTTCGGCTCGGATTTCCGCCTCGGGACGACCGTCGCCTTTGCGACGTTGATATTGAATGTAAAGAAAAATGGGATCGGCAAAGTTCTCGCTTGGCTGGCCTTTGGCGTTGACGATGTTCATATTCTGGAAGAAGTTCCAGACGCGGTCATCGACCTTGTACCCGAACCGCTCACGCAGTCGGACATGATCTTGAAAGCCTGTTGTCAGGTAGCCCAACATCGGATCGATCTTCGTTGGCAGTGCCATCAAGTACGCGGGGTTGGCTGGCATAATCTCGTTTAGACACCAATCCAGATCATCCAGCGAGACGTCCATGTGCAGCGTGGAACAAACATCCAGACCGATGCACAAACCGTGCAGCTTGCCCATGACGATGTCTTCCAAACAACATCGGACAAGCTGTTCCTTAGTACGAAACACTTCGGGGCCGATGAAGCCGGCGACGTCGTTCAGATGCACCCAGGGTTTGGACTTCGAACCAGCTCTTGTCTGAGCCGCGGCAACTTGTTGGGTTAGTGCGCGGGCAAAGCCATACTTTCGCGACTCGTGTAAGACCATGTCGAATCCGTGAGAATGACCGTTTGTGAAGTCGGCCCCTTGCCCGGTCTCGAAGTACAAGCCGTATTGGCCGTCGCGAGTCGCCGCGTGCTTGGCCATCTTCTCGACGGAGATGTCGAATGTCTTGTTGGCGTTGTCGCAGCCAGCAATGCTTTGAAACCATAAGGCCGTGCTGCCGGGATCGGTCTGTTCCACCTCGGCCTGGACATCAATGTGAGAAAGCACGCATTGCGGAATGACGTGAGCCAATTCGCAAGTCGTCAGCACATCCTTCAGCGTTCGTTCAATTGCGAGTACAGATGCGGGATCGCTGGAAACTGGATTCGTGCCGAGCACCACATCGCCGACACCGTACGACCAGCCATCGAAGACTTGCCAGCGTATATCGTCAACATTGTCGGTTGGCGAGTTAGGTTGAATGCGCGCGCCAAGATACCCTCTGGCACCAATGCCACTTCCTGGCAGAGGGTTAAAGATTTTCGATCCAACAGCGATTAGCTCCTGGTTACTCATCAACTTGACAACGCAGCCGATCACATCGCTCGAGAGTCCCGGCATCAGCGTTTTGATCTGAGGCTCGGTCTTTTCGAGCAAGAACCACTTCAATTGGCCAAGCGTCTTTTTGGACAACGCATTTGATAACTTGGCGTCAACCGTCTCGTTCAGCAGTTTGAACAGACCGTCTCGATGCGGCGGATGTTTGTCGATGCCACCAATCGTCGCGTTGGCAAGCAGTTTGCGGGCGTTGCCGCGAGACGCTAGATCAGCGGCGGCGATGCCAACGATTTCATCGCCTTCCTTGAATTCGTTCGCGGCACCGAGGAGTTGTTTATAGAGCGTCTCGTTGAATGAACCTTTAACGCGCTGAATATAAGCAAAGGCATCTTCACTCGCGATGACGTCTGGGACCGAAACGCCTTGCGATTCGGCAGCGAAGCCGCGGCCTAGTGCGAGGGAGAGAGTGCCAGCAGTAACGCCGTTGAGAAATGTTCTACGCCTCATCGTCATGCCTCGCGGGTAGAATGCGGACGGAGCCGAGTACACTTGTGTGAGCAATTCTCAATTGAGTTGAGGGTGGCTGGGGACGAGCCACCCGCCAATTCACGCCATTGCTACTTCTTCGTTGCCGCTCGGATTGCTTTCGCCGCAGCTTCGGCTCGGAAGTCAATTAGGCGGTGGCCCCACTTAATTGTCTCATCCAACGGAGCTAAGTCGACACCGTTAATTCGGAATTTTCCAGCTTTGATCCGTTGTTTTGCTCGGACGCTGTTAGGATCAACGGCGGCCATCATGGCTGTCATGCCGAAGTCGTCGTGATATCCCTCGGGTGTTTGCTTGACTCCGTTTTCTTCCAAGTACTTGGTGACGTCGGGAAAGTTGTAGTACTCGGCAATATAATGCACCATGCTCCCGCTGCTTTGCCATCTCTTGCTCAAGACAGCAGCCACCTTTTTCATGCCAGCTTGATTTCCGCCGCTGTCGCCGATCAACACGATGTCCGTAAAGCCGTGTTGTCGCAACGATGCGCAGATATCGGTGAGTAAAGCAGCGAATGTTTCCTCAGTGACGCTAATCGTACCGGGGTACTTCATGTGGACTGTCGGCGGATCGATGTCGCCTTCCGGGACAAAGGGCACGATCGGGGCAACGAGTGCATTGCCAAGCTTCCTTGCCAATACGTCGGTCGCCCCTTTCAAGACGACGTTGTGCTTGCCTGTAACCAAGTAAGGCCCGTTTTGTTCAACTCCGCCCGTGGCAACAATGGCAGTCGTCTTGCCGTCAACAATCGCATCACGAACTTCCATCCAAGTCATGTCTTCGATGAAAACGGTGTCCGTGCCCTCAATGGTGCGTTTCGAGTTTGGATCGGGATTGATGGGATCAGGAGTCGCCGCGAAAAAGAAACTGGCAACAGCAACGCTTGCTAAGGAAATCGTGCGAATCATTGAGTGACCTGCTTTAAACTTATGGCTTGAATGAACAGAAGATCGCAAAGGAACGAATGCCCCACTTTGCGACCTTCTGCTCAAGAATCAACGCAAACGTCAGTCGGCCAACTTTCGCATCCGCAGTCCTCCGCCGCCGGGCACGATTTCTCCTCGACGGATCGTGGTACTAGCGATCAGTAGTTCGTTGCCGACGCGATCTTGACGATAACTGTCTGTAAAGACGAAACGGCCCTCGCGTTTCTCGAGCACGGCGATGTCCGCTACCGTGCCAACTTTGAGCGTGCCAATCTCGTCTTGTTGTTTCAATACAGCCGCCGGTTCCGACGTCGACCGTGCGATGACTTCTTCTAGCGGCATGCCGAGGTACAAAAACTTCGACATCGTCGTCGTCATATCATAAACCGGACCGTGAATGTTCTTGACATGCAAGTCCGTGCTGATGGTTGTTGGAGGCAGACCTTGCTCGAGCGCTGCTTCACAGACTTCCCACTGAAAACTGCCGAAACCGTGAGCAACGTCGAAGATGACGCCTCGCTCGGCCGCGTCTCGAACAGCATCGTAGACCTTACCGCCTGGATCGAGAACACGGGTGCTGCCGCCTTTGAAGCAGTGAGTAATACAGTCACCCGGTTCCATGTGTTCGAGCATTTCGGGAATCGTCATCGGCGATTCGCCAATGTGTACCATTAGCCAAGTCTCGGATTCGCGAGCCGCACGCACGGCGTCCATAAAATTGTCTCGGCCGTCTTCGCCATCGCCGATGATGTGTTTGCCGGCGCGAATCTTGACGCCGACAGCAACACCGGGATTGTCGCGAATGGTCTTCACGGCGCCGTCAGGATCTGCATAGCGGCGATCCATCAACTCGCCCAAGTTCGCAGCGACCAACCCGACACAACAGAGATTGACGAGTGCTTCGAGATGCGTTTCGCAGCGTTCAACGACGTCGCGCCGGAATCCCTCGAAGTTGTACGACCCCGCAGTTCCTGCATCCAACATCGTGGTCACACCACCAGCCGCACACAGGGAATCAGGATCGAGACCCAATGGAGCGTGGCCTCGATAAGCATGCATGTGAATATCGATCAGGCCCGGAGTCACCAATAGCCCGCGGCCATCGACGGTAAACGTCGCCTCGGCGTCTTCAATTTTTTCTTCAACCGTGTGAATCAAACCGTTCAGAATTCCAATGTCGCGAACGCCGCGAAGATTCTGAGATGGGTCGATTACCTCGCCTTGCCGAATAAGTACGTCGAATTGCATACGGATCACCTTTCGAACGATTGCTTGCTGTGTTCCTCATTGCACGCGAATCGCTTTCGAAAAGCAAGCAGCATGGAAGACAAATGCGGCCATTGACCGAACACGTGCCCAGCCCGATAATCAAATAGTCGACTCGGTGTGTTCTTCATTGCACCGAATCTAGTTTCCCGTTCGTAACGCGACTTTGATCATGTCGAAATGGTTGGCGAAAGCCAAGAACATCGCTGGCACAAATCCCATCGTGCCAACATCGCAACCCTTTGAACTCAAGTGCCCTTGTGGGCAAGAGATCAAAGGCGAACGTCGTGCTACGTTTCGACGCGTGCTCTGCAAAGAGTGCGGCGAACCGTTCTTCGTGCTGCCCAACGATGTCTACCCTCGACCTAAACCCAAAAAGAAGAAGTCGCGGACAAGAGCCCAAAAGGGCCGCAGCAAGAATCTTGCCGTCTCACCGTTCGCGGGAATTGGCGATCAGGTCGCTGACATTAAGGTCAAGATCAAGCAGCGAGCCGACGCCTCGGCGTCAAAGGCCAAAGAGTCGATCAAAGCCAAAGCCGGCACGGTTCGGCGGATTGTCACGCCATTTCGCCTGGTCTTAGTTGCCATCGTTGGTTTGGTCATCGGCACGATGATCTCTGTGCAAAGTTCTCGCGCCAAAGCCAACGCCGCCGTCGTCATGCGTGAAGCGGCTGAGTTAGGCTTCGAGGCCTTGCGGGAGCAGGAGCTAGAAGAAGCGGCCACACACTTCGACGTCGCCGCGAAAGCGTCGCGAACTGCAGGGCTCGACGATCCGTACGCGCGGCTCGTGCGACAGATGAATTTTGAAACGCAAACCATCGAGCATCTCGCCACAAGTTCGATCTACGAAGCGATTCTTGAGGCCAATCAGCACGCCGCCAACGACACCATGAAACGGTGGAAGATTCACTTCGAGTTACATTACACCAAACCGTGGTTTGTCTTTCAGGGCGAGATTCGTCAGCGGCCGAATCCCGATGAGGAGAGCAACACAAAACTGTACGAGTTGCAATTTCCACTAGCCGTCAGCAATCGGCACGTCGTCATTATCTTCGAGTCGCCATCGCTCGATCGATTGGAGTCTGCGGCACCTGTGGCTGACGTGGATTCGTTCGCCGCCAAACCACAATTTGCCATCTTTGCCGCGCAACTTCAGGATTGTGAGTTGCACGATAACGGCTCGGAATGGCAAATCCGCGCGAAGCCAGGAAGCGCGTTCTTGTGGTCAAACTATGACTTGTTGATGGAGACAGGAATGGGACCGGACGAAATCGTCCCGGAAACTGCACTGCGTGCCGTCTTGTCACGTCAAACCGACATACAGGGGCTAGCGGACAGACTCCGGAGGTGACTTGTGAATCAAGGCGGAAAACAGGAACGGTTCGAAACCGGAAATCGGAAACCGGAAACCGGAGAAAGATGCGCTGACGTTACGCGCACGTTGTCTTTTTCCGGTTTCAAACAGTTCCTGTTTTCCGCCTTGATAGTCCTCGTCCCAAGTATTGCCGCCGCTCAATCCGACGCACAGCCCATTCAAGAATTCCTCAAGCTGAAGGACAAATGGCAGAAGCTCGAGGGTTCGGCGTTTCGCTTAGAGGGCCAGTATCGATCGATCAGCAAGAATCTGCTGCGATTCAAAAAGTGCGATCTGAGTTTTTGGGGCAAGACGGACTATCCGCGGTTATCGCGCACCAGTCAAACAGTCGAAGTCGTCGGCCGGCTGTCGCGCCGCAACGGAAAACTTGTCTTTACCGTCGATCGATTGACCGAGCTTCCCAGTGACCTGGAAACGTTTCGAGAGATGCAATCGAAACTGGATAATCCAAAGCACGATGATTGGTACAAGCTTGGCAATTGGGCGCAGAACCGCGGCAAATTCTACGAAGATGACAAGTTACTCGAGCGATCACGGTACGCCTACAACAAAGGTATTGCCTTGGAGTACGACTTGCTGAAGGGAGAGAAGCCCGACGGCTATTTCACGTTAGCCAACAGAATCGCTAGCTTTGAATTGCCCGATGCGATGGCCGAAGAGTTCACTCATGAAGGCTATTGGGTCGCGTTCTCGAATGTCTCGAAGACCGACGTCAAGGAAATGACGGCGTTACTGAAGGAGCTTAAAGATAAGCTCCCCGGCAGCATCATCCCGATCGATCCGCCAACGCCGAAAACTCGAGCGGAGTATTTGAAGGCTCCGATCACCACCTACAAAAAATCGGATAAGTTCACGCGTCGCCAATTACATCGAATGCTCTACAGCGAATTGCAGTTGGCGATGATTCTGATTCCGGTTGTGAAAGACGGAAGCAACGGCTTCGAGATCGCTGCCGCCATCGATAAGGATGTTCCCGAGAAAGCGGCGTTGGCCGAGCAATATCGTGACCGCGAGCTTGACTATAAATTGGCCAACGTCAGCAAGTTCCCTCGCCAAGAGATGCAAGCGCTGTCGAAACAATTCGAGACGCGAAAGCAGCCAGAGAAGGCACGCGAAACCATCGCGAAGTGGGTTGAAGCGCGAGCCAAAACGATCTTGGACGGCAACGATGATGACGATCGTTTGGAGTTGGCAAACGACTACCTGAATTTGCTCGGCGATCAGAAGCGGTGCATCGAGATTCTCATCGCAACGCACAAAGCCAATTCACGAAACGAAGAGGTCGCCAACCGATTGGGAGAACTTGGCTATGTCTTAGTCGGCGACGAGTGGTTGACCAAAGACGAAGCGGGTGACATACCCAAAACGAAGCCGAAACAAAAAGCATTAGTGGAAACGGGAGACAGCATAGCCGATGTTCGACGGTTGCTTGGTGATCCAACTTCCGTGTCCAAGATCGCGTCGCGACAGTACATTCTGCAAGTTTGGATCTTTCGCGAAGAAAACGTCCCGAAGATCGCCATTCATTTCCGCAAAGCGCGACGCGATACCGAATTCACCGTAATCAACGTCTCGCCTATTCGTGATTGAACCTTATGGTGTACGCCTTCGTAGCGGAGCGGCGCAAGCCGCCCGGTTTCTCTCAGATGAGATTACTCACAACAATCTTCTTCATAGCCGCAATCTTGGCAATGCGCGGGCCGATGCTGTGCGCGAACGAACAACCATCACAAGTTGCCAGCGTGATCAACGCGACTTGTGTTGAGTGTCACAATGACGAAGTGAAAGAAGGCGGCCTCAATCTCAAGTCGTTGGCATGGAAATTGTCCGACAAGAAGATTCGGCAGCGTTGGACTCAGATCCACGATCGCGTCGCCAAGAGTGAGATGCCGCCGGACAAGAGTGACCTGGCGAGCAAAGATCGTAAGACGTTGCTTGAAGGTTTATCGAAACCGCTGCACGCTGCGGATTTAGCCGATGTCACGGCGAATGGACGAGGGCCGATGCGGCGGTTGACTCGGTTGGAATACGAACAGAACTTGCGGGACGTGTTGAAGCTGCCGCATTTGGATATTCGCGACATCTTGCCCGCCGATCGTGAGAAGCATCACAGCAATCGAGTGGCCGAGGTCTTGGACATTTCGCGCGTGCAAATGGCGGCCTATCTAAACGCTGCCGATGTTGCCTTACGTCGCGCGGTGGCAAGCGGTATGGCTCCGCGTTCTGCGCGAAAAGAGCGATTGTTGGCGACTCGCATGTTTCAGTCGGCGGCAACTTTTGGTGGCCGCGAGGCGATGTTCTACACGAAAGACTCGAAGATGATTCTCCCAAACTTGGGTGATCTTCGCAGCAAAAAGAATCATGACCCGAAGGTCGAGCTGGCTATCTTTCGTTCTGCGTCTTGGCCTTACTACGGCTATCCGGATGCCTTTCGAGCCAACCAGCCCGGCGCATATCACATTCGCTTCTCTGCAAGAGCGATTCGGCAAGTGCGCGACTTTCGAACTCGGGCCGCGTTTAAGTCGTTGGCGATGACATTTCGTGCGCGAAAGCCATCGGGGCCAGACGTCACAGGCGACGTCAGGGCAACGGGCGGCTGGATCGATGTTCAACCAGAAGTCGGTGTTTACGAAACGACCATTCGACTGAAGAAAGGCGAGACGTTCGAATATAGCTTGCTTGGTCTTCCCGTTCCGCGGCCGATCACGATCAACAACGGACCGTTGTATTACGATTTCCCACCAATGCCAGCCGGCGGTCATCCAGGTATCGCTTATCAATGGCTCGAGATCACCGGTCCCATCGACTCCAAACAATGGCCACCGCCTTCACACAAGGTCCTCTTCGGAGACACCCCCATCCAAAAGGCAACCAAAGGTGACTTGGCGGTCGAGTTGGCTTCCGAGAATCCTCGAAGCGACGCCATCAGACTATTGCGCCGCTTCGTGAAGCTAGCCGAACGCCAGCCAACGTCGGAAACGGCAATCAAAGTTTACGAACAGTTAGTGCTGGCGCAACTCGATGGGGGTGAACCGTTGACCGAGGCGCTGATTGCTGGGTACAGCGCCTTCTTGTGCTCAGGCGATTTCTTATATTTGCATGAACCAAGTCATTCGTCGTTTGCCGTCGCTTCGCGTTTGTCTCATATGATCAGCAACTCGCGGCCGGACCATAAGTTGCTGGCCAGCGCCGCCAACGGCAAGCTTGTCGAAGCAGCCGTCTTGCAACAAGAAACAGACCGCTTGATCGACAACGAATCGTTCAACCGATTCATTGATGACTTTGCCGACAACTGGCTCTCGCTCAAAGACATCCGCCGCGACGCGCCCGACATCCGCTTGTACCCCGAGTATCGATTCGACGAGTACTTAATCGATTCCATGGACGCCGAAACCCGCACTTTCGTGAAGGCTCTGTTCCGCAACAACTTGCCCATTACGAATTTGATCGATGCCGACTTCGTTTACATCAACGAACGCCTAGCAAGACACTACGACCTAAAACCCATCAACGGCTCGAAGGTGAGAAAGGTCAAGTTGCCTGAGTCGAGCCCTCTTGGCGGGCTGCTGACTCAAGCGGCGATTCTGAAAGTCACCGCCAACGGCACATCGACCTCGCCCGTTATCCGCGGTGCTTGGATCACCGATCGAATTCTGGGAGACCCGCCACCACCACCGCCAGCATCCGTTCCCGCCGTCGAACCCGACATCCGCGGCGCGAAGACGATCCGCGAGCAATTGGCGCGACACACCAAAAACGCCGCCTGTGCCAAGTGCCACGTGCGTTTCGACCCCGTCGGCTTTGCACTGGAGAGCTTCGATATCATGGGTGCCTGGCGAGATCGTTACCGCAGTCTTGGCAGTGGAGAAGAGATCACCGGCATCGACCGCGCGGGGCACAAGTACTCGTATCGAGTCGCGGGCAACATCGATACCAGTGGCCGCTTACTTGACGGACGCGAGTTCAAAGATATCACCGAACTGAAAGCCCTGTTGATCGCCGAGCCAAGAAAACTTGCCCGCAACTTGCTCTCGCAACTGGCGCTTTACGCCACCGGTACACCGGTCAGATTTTCCGATCGGCAAGAGCTTGAACGAATCCTGGACAAGCACGCAGACAACGGCTATCGAACACGCGATTTACTTCACAGTTTGATTCAAAGCCGAATTTTCGTTGGAATAGAGTGATGGCACGAAGTATGACTCAACCTGATAGTGTTTCTCGCCGCTGCTTCTTGCGAGGTGTGGGAGTTGCGATCGCGTTGCCGTTGTTGGAGTCGACGGTGCCTTGTGCTGCGATGCCCAGCGACAGGCTTGAGCAAGGCCGCATGTTGTTGATTTCGAACAACCTCGGTGTTCTGCCCAAACCGTTCTTTCCCCAGAAATCGGGACGCGACTATGAGCTTTCGCCGTATCTTCAGGAGCTGAAAAAGTTTCGCAATCAGTTCACTGTGTTTAGCGGTTTGTCTCACCCGGCCTGCGAAGGTGGTCACTCGACCGAGAATTGTTTCTTAACCGGAGCCAAGCATCCGACCAGCAGTGGGTTTCGGAATTCGATATCTATTGATCAGTTTGTGGCCGAGCAGTTGGGACAACGAACTCGGTTTCCAACATTGAACCTGGGCGTCAACATCAACAAGGCAAACCGCAGTTTGTCGTGGACAAGAGACGGTGCTTTGTTGCCGGCCGAGGACAGTCCGGCTCGGCTGTTTCAGAAGATGTTCGTTCAAGGCTCGCCCAACGACACGAAACGCCGGCTGCAACAACTTCGCCGTCGCGGCAGCATCTTGGACGCGGTCACTCAGTCGGCCCGAGATTTTCAGCAAGGTCTCGGTGGCGAAGATCGGCAGCGGCTGGATCAATACTTCACCTCGATCCGTGAATTGGAGCAACGACTTCACACGGCGGGAGAATGGGAGAAGCATCCGAAACCGACCACCGACCAGGCGGCACCGAAAGACGTCGTCGATCGCAGTTTGCTGTTTGAGAAGTTCGAGCAAATGTTGGCAATGGCGACCTTGGCCCTTCAATCAGATTCGACACGCCTTGTGACGATCATGGTCGACGCGTTCGAGACGCCCGCTTTTCAATTGGAAGAAGGTAAGAAGAGTCTCTCGGGCTATCACAACTTGAGCCATCATGGGTCGCGGCCGTCTCACGTGGCGCAGCTTGAGCAAGCGGATCGGCGGCAGATGGCGTTGCTCAACGGAGCCTTGGAAAAGCTGTCCTCGACGAAGACTGAAGCCGGCAACTTGCTTGAGAGCACGATGGTCTTATACGGCAGCAACATGGGTGACTCGAACACTCACGACAACACGAACTTGCCCATCCTGCTGGCGGGTGGCGGCTTTCGACACGGCCAGCACTTGGCCTTTGACCACGAACAGAACACGCCTTTGTGTAATCTGTTCGTCAGCATGATGCAACGACTTGGCGTGGAAACCGACGAGTTCTCAAGCGCGACCGGAACGCTCAGCGGCTTAGAGTTGAAAGCTTGAGCTTTGGTTGTCACTGTGGTGCCAACACTTCTCGGCATTCCACAGGATTGGCTTACCATGAAACATAGCACAGATCGTATTCTGACCACGCATGTGGGTAGCTTAGCTCGACCATCTCGGCAATTGGAGCTGTTGTTCGCCAAGGAGCGCGGCGAGGCGTTCGACGCGCAAGAGTTGGAATCGTCAACGCGCTCCACCGTTAACGATATTGTTGCTCAACAAGTCGAGAACGGCATCGACGTCGTCTGTGATGGGGAGCAAGGCAAGTCGAGCTTTCTGACTTACATCACGGAACGCTTGGCAGGATTCTCGCCCAGTGAAAAGCAAGGCGAAGATCTGTGGGTCGATTCGCGAGAGACCTTGGCCTTTCCCGAGTTCTACGATGCTCATCGCAAAGCGCGCGAGGGCTTGATTGCCCAACCGGTCAAATTGACATGCACGGGACCGGTCGAATATGTCGGCCACGAAATCCTGCAACGTGAGATCGAGAACGTCAAAGCGGCCGCGACTGAATCGTCCGCCGATGAAGTCTTTATGACCGCGGTCTCGCCATCGGACGTCGAGGGTCAGCAGCCGAACGAATTCTATGATTCGGAAGAAGCGTACTTGTACGCGATCGCGGATGCCATGCATCACGAATACAAGGCCATTGTCGATTCTGGTTTGATCTTACAAATCGACGACCCGCGGCTGCTGACGTATTACATCTCGCGACCGGATTTATCGGTCGAGGACTGTCGAAAGTGGGCCGAGCTACGCGTCGAGGCTCTCAACCACGCACTAAAAGGTTTACCTGAAGACCGTGTTCGTTTTCACACGTGTTATGGAATCAACATCGGCCCGCGCGTCCACGAAATGAACCTCGCCGACATCGTCGACATCATGCTGAAGGTCAACGCGGGTGCTTACCTGTTTGAAGCCGGGAACCCTCGGCACGAACACGAGTGGAAGGTTTGGGAAGACGTGGACTTGCCAGAGGGCAAGATTCTGATACCCGGCGTGATCTCCCATTCAACGCCGCTTGTGGAGCACCCGGAATTGATCGCCCAACGACTCTTGAGATACACAGGCATCGTGGGGCGCGAGAATGTTATCGGCGGCAGCGATTGCGGATTTGCGTCCTTCGCAGCAACCGAACAAGAAATCCATCCGAGCATCGTTTGGGCGAAGTTCGCCAACTTGGCCGAGGGCGCGCGGATTGCCAGTCAAGAATTATGGGGCTGAATGAAGATTAAATGACCAATGACCAACGAAGAGTCACGATACCGAGTCTTTCATTGGTCATTGGTCATTGGTGCTTGGTCATTGGACATTCATAAGGCAAAAGTATGAAGTTCGAGAGAGTTGATGCTGACCGAATACGGCAGTTTTCCATTGGCGTGTTCGAAGCTGCGGGGGCCCCGCGTGGGCATGCGGAAAAGGCGACCGATGTCTTGCTTTGGGCAAGTCTGCGCGGTGTCGACACACACGGTATTCGCAATCTGAAACGCTATTACCTGGACGCTTCCGGTGTCGGACGTCGTGATGGCGAGATCGACTTGAAGGCTTCCTTGACCTTGGAAAAGGAGTCGGCGACGACGGCCAGCTTTAACGCGAACAGTGGATTGGCGATCGCCTTGTCTGTCGACGCGATGAATTGTGCTATCGAAAAGGCTAAGCAGTCCGGTGTTGGCGTCGTCACTGTTCACAACTCGACGCATTTTGGAGCGGCTGGCCATTACGCTTGGATGGCCGTTGAACACGACATGTTGGGGTTCGCGTCGACTGGGTATTTCTTTCCGAATGGCCAGTTGAAATCGGTGTTGCCGTTCGGTGGCACATTGCCAATGCTCTCGACGAACCCGCTCGCGATAGCTTGTCCCGCCGACAAGAAGCCGCCGTTTGTGCTGGACATGTCGACCTCGATCGTCCCCGTGAATCGAATTGAACTGCGTGAGGAACAGGAGCAACCGATACCGTCGAACTGGGCCTTGGACAAGAATGGTCAGTCAACGACGAATCCAGACGAAGTTTACAGCGTCAACCCGTTGGGAAACGCGACGACCTTTGGTGGGCACAAAGGCTACGGGCTCGCCATCGTCAGTTGGATCCTAACGGGACTTTTGTCAGGTGCCTGGAAAACCGACGCGGATCGCGACCGAGTCCTTGGCGACAATCCCGATCCTGTGCACGGCTATTCTCAAGAGGGCATTTCGCATTCATTCGCCGCCTTGCGATTGGACCAATTCGGCGATCCGCAGTTCTTCCGCCAAGGCATGGATGCGATGATGCAAGCCATCAACGATTCGCCACCAGCCGCCGGCTTCGATGACGTGCGAGTACCCGGGCAAGGCGCCGAAGCAACCCGCCAAGACCGGCTAGAAAACGGCATCCCCATCAACGAAGCAACCAGGGCCAGCTTGATGAGTTTGGCGGAAGAGTACGACGTGGCATTTTGATTAAGATAACCCGACGCGTGAGTTTGAACAGATTGAATTAGCGACTCTCAGTACACCTCAAGATCATCATGTCCTCAATTGCCGGCATCCTCCCAATTGTCCACACACCTTTTCTTGACGATGACAGCATTGATGTCAAAAGCCTGCAGCGCGAGATTGATTGGGCCTTCGATGTCGGTGCTGATGGTCTTTGTACCGGTATGGTTTCCGAGTTGCTGCGGCTCACGGTCGATGAGCGTCTTCAGTTGACTGAACAAATCGCTGAGTGCCGACGCGATCGTGGTGTTTTCATTGTTGGCGTCGGTGCCGAAAGCACGAAGCAAGCAGTCGCTTTCACTTCGCATGCTGAGCAACACGGTGCCTCGGGCGTGATGGCGATTCCACCGATCTCGACCTCGTTGGCCGATGAGCAGCTTCACAGTTACTTCCAAGCGTTGGTCAAGGCCACAGCGCTACCGGTCATTGTGCAAGACGCATCAGGTTACGTCGGCCAACGCATCTCGCTCGATATTTGCGATCGATTGCTCGACGAGTTCGGTCCGGAGCGGATTTTGTTCAAGCCCGAAGCCAGTCCGCTCGGCCCCAATCTTTCCATCTTGCGAGATCGAACGAACGGGCAAGCACGCATCTTTGAAGGTTCGGGCGGCATCTCGCTAATCGACAGCTTCCGTCGCGGCATCGAAGGGACGATGCCAGGCATGGAATTCTTGCAAGGAATCGTGGCGATCTGGAATGCGCTCAAGGCCGGAGACGACAGCCGCGCGTATCGGGTTTACTTTCCACTTTGTGCTTTGGTCTCGATTCAACTGCAAGCGGGACTGGACGGATTCTTGGCGATCGAAAAGTACGTTTTGAAGAAACGTGGCCTGTTCACGACCGATCGACGTCGCGGTCCGTTGGCTTGGAAACTTGATAAAGAAACTCGGCAAGAGGTCGACAGGCTCTTGGAGTTGCTCGAAAACGAGTTTAGGATGAATTAGATTCTAGCTTGTAGCTGCTAGCAATTAGCTCGTTAGCCTACCTTGATGACTATAGTAACCCGACGCCTCGGTTGGGCGTTAAACGAAGACACACTTTGCGGAGATTTACCCCTATGGACGCCACGGAATTCCAAGTCAAAAACGCCCTGGATGCAACCGGTTCGGTCGATTCGCTGACCGAGCGTGAAAAGCATCTTATCGGCTTAGCTGTCACGGCAACTCGAGGTTGCATCGCGTGCACCGGCGGTCGCATCGAAAAGGCCCTCGAAACTGGCATTGAATACGAAACCGTTCGAGCCGCCATTGATCTCGCCGCCGCCGTCAATGCGGGCGTGACGCTGCGAACAGCCATTGAAGGTGCCGAGCGAAACAATGTCGACGCTGCTTGCACTGGCCAAGAATGCGCAGTCGGCACGTAGTGCAGGACTCGCCAAACATACGTGGCCTACCGCCGCCAGACGGTGGAAAACGGCGAGCGTAGCTTCTGCGATCAGACTATCAGGCATGCCTTTTGCCTCACCCCTCATATTTAGGGTCTCAATATAAGTTATTCGAATCCTAACATTCCCGATGACGACGACGATGCCACAATGGCTGGCGAGTTTACTTTGGCCGAGGCTGACAAAGCTGAGGAGAGTGATGAGGACGACGGTGACGCAACCATCGCGGCCGATCCGTTGTCAGACACCGTTGATCGGGAAGAGGATGAAGATGACGACTGCACCATGATGGGCAACGTCGCGGCGACGATCGATCAACCCAGCGGAGATAAGTTTGCTCCGACGATCGACCAGGCTCCTCAAACGGTCGACAAAGAAGCGGCCACCGTGGATCAACCCGCGAAGAAGCAAAAGGGCAAATTCAAGTCGCTGTTCAAGACGAAGTCCAAAGATGCACTGGCCGCGTTACTAGATGTTGTCGAGGCTCAACTGAGCGACCTGGATCGATTGGTTGAGGCCGCGGAAGCCGAAAGAATTGCAAATATCTGTCTGGAGATGGAACAAAAGTTTCAGTTGGCCGTGCAAACTTACGAGGACGGTACGGATGATGTCAAAGCTCAAAGTCTGCTGACGGAAATGGTGACGGCGTTGCAAGACGAGTCCACCTTGGAAGACCTGCGCGGCGGCTTCGAAACAATGGAAATTGGTTAGTGATCGCATCGCTCTGAAAGACGCCGTCGATGCCGCGCAACAGAAATTCGCCCAGTTCTTGGACGATGCGGATAACTCTCGTTTCTATGCGTCTTTGGTCTTGGGGGACAGCATTGAACGTGACACCAATAAGGCACGTGATTTAATCACGAAAGCCGTTGATGCGTATGACTTGGCTGGCGATACGCCTCTTGATGTGTTGCCCGAGCATCTCAGCAATGAGCAAATCGGACAGATTCGCCAAACGGCTTACGAATTGTTCATCAACATGGCTGAGTCGGAAATAACGTTGGCGAATGCTACAGGTGCGGAAGATTTGAAGAAACCTGCCGAAAGGGCACTTGGTTGGCTCGACAAAGCTACCAAGATAGGCGACCCCTCGCGCGCATTGTACTTTCGGCGCCAGCGGTACTATCAGCTCATCGGTGACGATACCAAAGCGGAAGCAGCTAAGGTCGAAGCCAATCAAGTCCAGCCATCAACGGCGGTTGACTTTTATCTGTTGACCGAAGTCGAGAGAGTCCGCAAGAACTATGCTGCGGCCGTTGACCTCTGCCAGCAAGCTCTCATCATCAACCCCGATGATTTCTGGGTCACGAATCAACAAGGCGTATGCCACTTACTGAATCAAAACGCAGCCGCGGCAGCTTCGGTTTTTACAGGCTGCATTGGCAAGCGGCCAAAGAGTGCATTGACCTACTGCATCCGCGGCGCCGCGTTTGCTCGATTGGGACAATATGACGAAGCGTTGGACGACTTCGACCGTGCCCACGAACTCGATCCCGAATTGTTCGCCATCTATCAAAACCGAGGCTTCACGAATTACAAACTCGGCAACATTGATGCAGCCATCGATGACACAGAGCGAGCCTCCGAGTTGTCCTCGAAATCTCCCGCACCGCTGATTAACTTGGGCATTATAGAGTTGGAACGCGATGCGTTACCGAAGTCGCTCGGTTTATTCACCAAGGCTTTGCAACTCGACGCACGTAATGCACGGGCTTACTTACTTCGCGGTCAAGTTTATATCCGACTAAGCGATCCAGAGAGTGCCCGCAAAGACTTCGAGCAATCCATTCGGTTCGATCGGACGGTTACAAACGTTGCCGAGTGTTAGAAGCAAATCGGTTTGAAGTATACGCGTGACGACGATCACGAGAAGTCGATCGAAGCGTACACGAAGTCGTTGAAGGCACTTCCTGAGTTTCCTGACTCTTTACGACTTCGAGCAGAAGCTTACTTGTCATTGGGCAAGGACGCCGAAACTGTTAGCGATTTCACCGAATACTTGAAGTACGGAACGCCACTCGGGGATGTTTATCGACCCCGCGGACTTGCCTACAAAGAATTGGGGCAGGATCGCAAAGCTCAGAATGATTACACCCGCTCGCTCGAATTAGAACCAGAAAAAGCCAACATTCTAACTCGACGAGGTTGGGCGTACATGCTGGACGCCGCGAAGCTGGCCAAAGAAGACTTCGAGGACGCGGTCAAAATCAATCCTGAAAACCCAGATGCTTACAACGGCCGCGGCTATGCCAAGGTCATGCTTGGTGATTTCCAAGGCGCGATTAACGACGCTAACGAAGCAGTCAAGTGGGCTCGCAAGCAAGCGGAAGCCAAATTCCCCGGCGCTTGGCACAGGTCTTCAACGCAGCCACCATTTATGCGCAAGCGGTTGATCGAGTTCACAATGAACCCCGACTAACTGCAGCCCAAAAGGAAAGCAACATCAAACAATTGACGACCGCTGCTGTCGCACTCTTGCTTGAGTCGGCTAAGATTGCTGGTCCTCAACTTCGAGCAGAGTTCATACAGACACTCCAAGCCGATCCGGCCATCAACCCGATTCGTCAGCGGCCGGAATTCATTCAGAGGTTTGCACTGAAGAAACCAGCGACGCCACAACCGAACAACTCGAATTGATATGAAACTCGTTATTTCGCAAGGAGCGACCAAATGCGTGCTTTGCTAGTTCTGTGCTTGGTGTTGTTTCACGTCCAATCCGTGTTGGCGCACTATGTGTGGGTCACCGTCGATGACAAGGAAGGAGACAAAGGGACTGCGAACATCTACTTTGAAGGTAGCGCGAGTCCTGGCAAGGGCGAACATTTAGATCCGTTCGTGAAACGCGGCAAGATTTGGATTCGCACTCCTGATGGCGAAGCGAAGAATTTGAAAGCCATCGACTTCAAACGAAAGGTCAAGGATCGCGAACAACGCTGGCTCAAGGCGACACTACCCGATTCAGGACCGCGAAGCGTCGACATGTATGGCAAGTGGGGCGTCTATGCTTACGGCAAGACCAACGTTTTGCTGCATTACTATGGTCGAGCGATTCAATTCGGTACGAATGACGAACTGGCAAAGTTGTCCCGTGCAAAGCACATGAATTTCGAGATTGCTCCGACTGTCGTCGATGGTACGCTTCAAGTCCAAGTCTTATTCAAGGGAGAGCCTAAAGCAAAGGCTTCTGTCCGGATTCGTGGCCCCAAGGGGTTTAACAAGACTTTGACCACATCAGAAGACGGGATTGTGACATTGCCCAAAGATGCAACCGCGAAGGGGAAGTACTCGTTTTATTCTAAAACGGAATTTAAGACGGAAGGAAAAGATGATGGCAAGGATTATTCGATCATCCGCCATCATGCAACGCTGCTTCTGACAATTCCGTAGAACATCTATGTAGCTGCCGTCGCCAGACGGCGGCCTGCCTTTTATCCACCGTCTGGCGACGGTAGCTACCTCACTTTTAACACTGGTCACGTTATTTCTGCGTCTTCTGCGATTGTTGCTGAGCCGCTTTCAGCCGAAGCTTGGCATTGGGCACGTATTCGCTTTTAGGGAATTCCGTAATTAGCCGCTCGTAAGTGCGAACGGCATCCTTCCAGTCTTTCAGGAACTCATCACACTGTGCCGCTTGGAACAACGCGGCACCTTGGTGATCGGGGAACTTGTAGAGGTTGTAGACCTTCAAGTAGGCCAGCAATGCTTCCTCGTACTTCTTCTGCAAGAAGAACGTGTCGCCGATGAAAAGTTGACATTTGGCGGCTGTTTGAGTTCGGCGGCCGGCGGGTGCGTCGATGGCCTTTTGGAACGCATCGCGAGCTTGATCGAATTTGGGGATCGGCTGGTTTTTATAACTGCGGCCCAATGTTTCATACGCTTGGTACAAGTACGGCGATTTCGCATCCCATGCTTCGTATTGTTTGACGGTTTCCGCGACGTCATCGTATTTCTTCGATCGCAATTGAGCTTCGGCAAGCAATACCCAAACGTGAGGATACCAGTCCAGTTTGCTGACTTGTTCGTTCGCCTTCTCCTTCGTCAGCGCGACGAACAGCTTCTTGGATTCTTCGAGCTTGTTCAGATGCAAGAGTGCTTCGCCCTGATAAAACTCAACGTCCCATCGATAACTACCATCAGCAAATCGCTCGCGCAGCTTCAACGCCGTGGCGTTGACGTCTTTCCAGTCATCTTGCTCGGCATGAATGCTGAGCAAACGGAACAACGAATTCTCTTGGATCTCTTTCGAAGCCTTTTCACTGGCTTCTAACTTGGCGAAGACCGCTTTGGCACCATCCAACTTGCCCGCAATTAGATCACCCTCGGCAAGGCTATACTGTGCGTTGAATGCCAACGGACTTTCTGGAGTCCGATCGACGAGCAATCGAAACACTGCGTCGGCGCGATCGAAACGCTCGGCCTGATAATTCATCATGGCCCACTCATCAAGCATTTCGTCGAGCTTCGCGGTCTCGGGGAATTTCTCTGCGTAGGCATCGAACAACGCTTGATACGACTTGTCTGAGTTCTCGGATTGCTCTCCACGATTTTGAATCCGAGCGATCTGCAATCCGCACAAGTACCCATACTCTGATGGACGAAACTGACTGAAGCCAACCGAATATGCGGTCAAAGCCTTCGATGCGTTGTTGGCCCGCTCCCAGGATTCGCCCACCTTGAAGGCTGCTTCTGGTGCCAGTTCACTCTTTGGCTGCTTGCTGACAAGTGTGGAAAAGTTTGCGGCTGCTTCTGGATATTTCTTTTGCTCAAACTGAGTCCAACCCAATCCTGACAGCGCGGCTACGTAATAAGTCGAGTCATCGCCGGCATCGACCAAGCTCGTGAACAGCTCGCTAGACCAATCGAATTTGCGTTGGGCATACGCGATTTCGGCGACTTGCTGAATCGTGGGTTGAACCAATGAACTGTCTTTGTGCTCGGCTTGCAATCGTGCGAGTGCCGCTGCTGCCGCGTCACGTTGATCCAACTCTGCTAGCGCGCGAGCTTTGATCGAGTAGGCTTCATCTCGCTGTGATCCGTTAGCGGCGCCGTCCAGATATTGTTGAGCCGTCGTGTTGGCCGCTTCAAACTTTGTTGTCGCGTACAAACTGGTGGCATACAAAACCAGCGCATCAGAATATGACGAATTCGCCAGATCACCGCTGACTGCTTTGACCAATGGTTCGACAACCACAATTGTTTGTGCGTGGTCATTCAGCCGCTGCAGGGTCCGCGCCCATTGGAAACGTGCTTGTTGCCGAGTTCCCTCGATCTCGCTTTCCTTCAGCACCTGCTCGAACAGCTTGGCGGCCGCCTTTAGGTTGGTTTCGCCGCCGCGAGCATTCTCGATGCGACCATTTAACAACAGTTGGTACATTCTGAGGCCGCTGGTTGGGTACTTCTGAGAGAATTGCGCCACCAACGCGTTGGCGGAATCGAGAAGTTTTGACCGAGCATCGCCAGAAAGCCGCGATGCGTGCTGTAACGTTGCCTCGGCAGCAAAGTGCAAGCTATCGTCAGCCAATTCGCTGGTTGGCCATTTCTTTTCGACGTCCAAGAACAATTGTCGCGATTGTTCGAACAGCTTGGCCGAGTCAGCAGTCGCCGCTTGAGCGCGACTGAGTTCCACGTCCGCGCGATAATATTGGATCTCGGCCGCTAACGGATTGGTGCCGACAACGGCTAGTGCTTGATCCAACGACGTCGCCGCGCGATTGAATTCGCTCAGCTGTTTCAGGCTAAGGCCCTGCCAATAGCGCGAGGCCAGGGCTTGCTTAGGCTCTTTGGCAGCAAGTTCGAATTGATCCACTGCTGAGCGGAAATCCTTGATTTCATAGAACGCATAGCCTGCGTTCAATCGAGCCGCCGAGACCAGCGTGCTTTCGGGGAAGCTCTTCGCCAGATCGACATAAGCTTGTGCTGCCAGCTTTGGTTGTCCGCTGTCGAAGTAACACGTTGCCAGATTCAATTGAGACTCCGCTGCTCGCGATCCTGCTCGATTGCTTGCCAACGATTTGTAGAGACCGATGGCCTTGTCGAATTCCTTGAGCGATTCGTGAGAGCGTGCCAATCCAAACTTGGCGTCGTCGACCAAGCGGCTTTTGGGGAACAGCTTCAGACTCTTCTCGAATGTTGGCACGGCTGCCTTGGCATCTCCCAAACGCAATTGCGTGTCGGCCAAATATGGCCAGGCCCACTCTCGCAACGGGTCCTCGGGCGCCTTCTTCAAGAACGCATCGAACTCTGTGCGTGCGGCTTTCAAATCGTTGAGGAAGTAACTGCATTCGGCGACACGATACATTGCGTGTGCCAAGTTCTGGTTCTTCGGATTCTTCGCGACAAACAATCGCAACTCTTTGCGAGCGTCTGCGTGCTTGTCGACATTGATCAATGTCAGGCCGAGATAGAGGCGAGCGTACGCAACTTTCGAGTGCTGCGGATGCTTCTTCAGGTATTCTCGAAATCGGCCCGCTGCCAACTCCCACCGGTTTTGCTTATACAGACCAACGGCGAAGTTGTACGCATCGTCGGCCTGATCAGCGAATGCCGCTGGCGTAAAAAGTTGCCCAAAGGCAAGAGCAACAAAAACAGCCCAACAAACGGTTTGTGAAGATCGTTTCATGAGAATTACCGTGAGAGAGAATTCATTCGTCGATAACGCCGACGATGTTACCCGGAGCGGTTGGAATACGGCAAGACAATTACGAGCTCAATCGCCACCAGATTGTTCAGCTTCGACGTTGTGAGCGACAACATAAGAGTTCCCGCCAAACAAGATAGCCCTCGGTTCATGGCTCGCGCCGATAAAAGCGTTGACAAAGCTGCCTGGCAGAATCTGATTCGCAACTTGAAATTGGTCAAGGACTTCGCGAAAACGCTCGATCAAAGGCGACGGACCGGCGGCAACTTGCCCACTGCTCATTTCGATCTGCGTGATGTTCGGATTGATGAATCGCTCGACCGGAAACCACGAGCCGACGACTTCTCGTTGGGCTTCGATTAATGTTCCGTAGAGCTTCAACGGATCGGCCACATTTCCGCTGAAGTACAATTCCGATTGGGCAACTTTGTGTGGCCAAAGAACCGGGTGATCGAAAGTTAGCGTGATGGATTGGCTTGACGAATCCGCAATGTGATACGAAAGCACGCGAGCACAATGAAGCTGCCAACTCTCGACGGACTCGCCATCGTGATGTCGAACCGAGAGCTTTGCGGTGTGAGCATCAGGCCACTCGATCCGGTCTAACAGAAGACGGCCGTCACCAGCCGAAAAAGTGTCCGAATGAACTCGTTTGACCAGATCGAACAGCATTCGAATTATTTCACCGCGTTCTGCAAAGCCAACAATGCGTAAGCTGTGCCGCTATAAGTGATGAAGTGCCACGAGTCCGTGTTCAAGGAACGAGTCCACCAGCGGCCAGATTCGCGTTGATTTGACTTCAGCCACTTGAGGCCAGCAGCAAGCTGCTTGTCGTCGTTAGAGACTCCCGCTTCTTGCAAGACGATCAAAGCCAAACCGGTCATGTGTCCGTCACTCGCCGGCTTTTCAAAATCGGCTTCGGCGCGAATCTTAGCGGCGCGGTTGCCCTTGCCCCAGGCTTCAGGTGTGGAAAACGTTCTAATCGACCAGCCGCCATCGTCTTGTTGATGCTTCCGAATCAGCAAGATCGCCTCTTCCTTTTGCCCGTCTGTCAAAATCCCGTCCATTCGAAGAGACGTCCAGAAGTGCAAAACTTGAGCATATGCATGCGGCGGCTTGGTGTCTCGAATGTAAGCCTTCAGCTTTTCGACTCTTTCCTTGTAATTGATGACTCGTTTGCTCTTCTCACTGTCTTCCTTGCTATCTTCTTCCTTCTTGCCGTCGTCGCCGCTCTCCTTTGCTTCGTCGACTGTCTTGGCTTCTTCAACTTCTTCTTTCACGTCTGCGAGCGACTTAAGCCAACCTGGTGCCGTGGCGATTGCCATCGCAGCCATTGTGGCTTCTTGATACGCACTGGATTCAAAAGGAGGCCAACAATCGAGTGAGTGGATCGATCCGTCGGGCTTTTGAAGCTCAAGCATCAGACGCAGTGCTTGGTCAGTCTCGGTCGACAGTTTCTTGCTGACGTGAGTGTCCCATTCGGCCAACCCCGCGGCAATATAGACGACTTGAGCCGGACGAGTACCACTGCGACGCAGCTTTCGGGCACCGGCATCGGAAAGCATCTTTAACTGAGCAACGTTGAATTCCCGAATTTCCTTGGCCGGTTCACCGAGAGATTTCGTCAAGGTCGGGCGAATGAACAAGTACGTGCCATTCGTATGGCAAGCGACACAGTTCTTTTGCTTTGTCCAAGCAGCCGCGCCATCTTCAAGATGCTTTGATGCTTTCTCGAGCGACAGCGATATCGTCGGTTCATCCGCAGTGGCTGCGGGAACTTTGATTCCCCCACCATCGTATTGATAACTCTTCGTGACTTTGGGCTTAGCGGGAGCGTCTTTGCTACCAGAAGTCTTGTCTTCAGCGCTGACAGTTAATGCTGCCGTTAAAACGGCCATGCAAGCGAGCTTCTGAGTCAGTTTCATTGGAGTCACCCACGAGATGGTTAAAGGTTGTGTAGTCAGAACGGCCCTATTGTGAATAGTCGTGGCTTGGGAAGCAATGCAGCGGGCGGTATCATAAGCATATGTATAAGGGTACGAATTGAAGCGGAGCAACTTCGTGTCGATTTTGGGAAGAAGAGTCAGGGTTCGACCAATTGGTGATCGTGCGAGCTTTTGCGAATCTTGCCTGGTGATCTCGCGACGATCAGTGAATGTTGTTGAAGAACTCCCGCATTTTCTCTTTCTTCCACTGGGACGGTACAAGGAAGTCAGCCGCTTTTCAGAGTGTGTGGTTTGCGGCGCCCATCGAGTCGGCGCATCATCGTGGAAGATTTTGCCGATCGAAGAGGCGGCAAATTCGACAATGGAAGAACTGGCTCACGAGACAGCGCCCGATGTAGTCGCCCGCATCAAGCCAAGCTGTGAATCAATCGAAACGAAATGGACGTCAAGCGAGCGGCGCCAGCATCAAATTGATCAATTCTGTCGAAACATCGAGGGGCTCTTCCCACTCGGCTTTAGGAATCTGAGTGGTTGGCTGGGATTGGTCGGGATCATCTTTGGGGTTGTTTCGTTGATCGTATTGAGACGCAAGGACGGTGGCTTGATGCTTTGGGCGATTGTCACACTCTGCTTGGCCTTGACTCAATCGCGAATCAGGAACTGGGCTCTTCACACTTACGTTGGTCGCCGTGTATTTCCGAAGCTCGGCCGATTCGTCGAGGCGACAAACATTTCGTTGGGGGAAATTGAAGAGGCTTTGGCTTCGGGTGAAGTGTCTCGCCAGTTTGCCCAGCAACACTTGGCTCGATCACGCTACAACAAGTTTCGCGAAGCCGACTTCGTTATCGAGCCCGACGCCGGACGAAACTTTATACCCGTGTCTTGGTCTGATTCGAACACGTAGGCACGTGCATTATGCAAATCCAAGAATGCTGATTAAACTTGAGGTTAGACCATTGGCAATTATCATGAATGGTTGAGATTGATTTTATCATGAGTTTGGAGAGCCCAATGTTTCCAAAGCAAGTGTCGCTGTCTTGCGCCTTTGCACTGATCTGTGTCTGTAGCGGAGTTGCTCTAGCTGACGAGGGCAAGATCCCCGAAGCCACTTCCAAGAAGGTCAACTTCGTCCGCGATGTCGCGCCGATCTTGTCCAAGCATTGCATTCAATGCCACGGTGAAGAAAAGAGCGAAGGCGGACTGAGGCTGGATCAACGCAAAGCGGCTTTAACTGGCGGTGATTCCGGTGCGGTCATTGTTGCCGGCAAAGGTGCCAAGAGCCGATTGATTCAATTGGTTGCTGGCGTTGAAGACGGCGAAATCATGCCTCCCGAAGGCAACCTTTTGAAGACGCAGGAAGTCTCGATCTTAAGAGCGTGGATCGACCAAGGTGCCAAGTGGCCTGATCTGGTTGCCGAGAATCTTGCCTTGGCGCATTGGGCGTATCAACCGGTCCATCTACTTCAGGCTCCGAAGACAAAACAAACTGATTGGGTTCGCAATCCAGTCGATGCGTTCGTGTTGGCGAAGTTAGAGTCGCACGGTGTCAAACCTTCGGCGGAAGCAGATCGCGCCACGTTGATTCGGCGGTTGAGTTTGGACTTGCTGGGCTTGTTGCCAAGCGTGGAAGAAGTGGATGCGTTTGTGAATGACAAGTCGCCCAAAGCTTACGAGAACCTTGTCGATCGATTGCTGAAGTCGAAGCACTTCGGCGAGCGATGGGGCCGCCATTGGCTGGACAAGGCCCGCTATGCGGACTCGGACGGCTATGAAAAAGATCGACCGCGACCTAACGCTTGGAGATGGCGTGATTGGGTTATTGAGGCTGTGAATGCAGACATGCCTTTCAGTCAATTCACGATCGAGCAACAAGCTGGCGACTTGTTGCCGAACGCCACCAACATGCAAAAGCTGGCAACCGCCTTTCATCGACAAACATTGACCAACACGGAAGGCGGCACCGACCAAGAACAATTCCGCGTGGAAGCCACATTCGATCGCGTCGAGACGACAGGCACAGTTTGGCTGGGATTGACAATCGGTTGCGCGCGATGCCACTCGCACAAATACGATCAAATATCACAAGACGAGTACTATCAACTGTTCGCGTTTTTCAACAACGGTGACGAGACGAATGCCAACGTTCCCATCACCGACCCTGTTACGTATTCGAAGCAATTGGCCGAGCACGCAGCCAAAATCTCAGCGAAACAATCCGAGCTGCAGGCAGCGATCGAAACGCTCCAACCGGAACAAGAGAAATGGGAAGCGGACACGCTGGCGCAGCTTGCCGATGCCAAGAAGAACCCGCCAAAGTTCCATGCTTTGGAAACGCTAGAGGTTAGCGGCCCGAAAGACGTCACGTTTATTTTGCAAGACGACGGCTCTTATCTGGTTGGTGGCGCCAGCCCCGCCCGAGGAGAATACAAGATTGAACTGAAGACGGATGTCAAAGGCATCAATGGCTTCAAGATCGAAGTCTTGCCGCACGACGGCTTGCCAAAGAAGGGCCCCGGCAGAGCTCCCAACGGAAACTTCGTGCTAACGGAAGTTCGAGCCTACGCTGCCGAAAACCGTGACCTGAAAGTCGAGGATAAAGTGACATTTGCCGGCGCGGCTGCGGACTTTGCTCAAAAGGACTTTCCGCCGCAACGAGTTCTCGATGGCAATGCTCAAACCGGATGGGCGGTCGCGCCGCAAATGAGTAAGGCTCACGCGATTACTCTGGCAACGAAAGCCCCGATTCAATTCAAGGGGACGACGCGAATTCAAATCGTCTTGGACCAGACTTACAACACGCCGCACATGATTGGGCGTTTCCGAATCTCAGCAATGACGGGCAAGTCGGCCGAATCAATCGTTCCTGGCAACATTGCCAATGTCTTGGAGACTCCCAAAGACAAGCGTTCCGCGGAACAAACCAAACAGCTGCTTGACTTCTACGCTGCACGGAATCCGAAGACTGTAAAGCTTAAGAACGAACTGACGAGTCTTGAGAAGAATCCGCCCAAGACCATGTCCGTGCGAATCGTCACGCAGCGACAGAGCAATCCACGCAAAACCTTTCTTCTAACCCGCGGCGACTTCTTACGTCCGAAGAAAGATCAGATCATATTACCCGAGGGCCTTGCCACTTTGCCCCGTATGAGACTCCGCAACGTTGGAGCAAGAAACCGCATGGACTTGGCACGCTGGCTGGTCGACTCGAACAATCCGTTGACACCGCGAGTGGCCGCAAACCACATTTGGTCTCATTTATTCGGACGCGGCATTGTTGGCACGGTCAATGATTTCGGTGTGCGTGGCGATCGGCCAACGCACCCCGATTTGCTGGATTGGTTGGCTCACCACTTTGTCCGCGATCTTCGCTGGAGCCGTAAGCAGTTGATCAAAACGATCGTCATGTCGGCCACTTATCGTCAGTCGTCGACGCATCGCGATGAGATGATCGAGTTGGATCCGAAGAACGAATTGTTGCATCGACAAAACCGAGTGCGTGTCGAGGCCGAGATTGTTCGCGATATCACATTGAACGCAAGCGGCTTGTTGTCCGCAAAGATTGGTGGGCCCAGTGTCTTCCCGCCGCTGCCTCCAAGCATCGCGGAACTGAGCTATGCCAACAACTTCAAATGGAAGACCAGCGAAGGCGAGGATCGCTATCGGCGTGGGATGTACACGTTCTTTAAGCGAACAGCTCCGCATCCGAATCTTGTTGCCTTCGACTGTCCTGACTCCAACGTGACCTGTGTTGAACGTCGTTCGTCCAACACACCGTTGCAAGCGCTGACGACGTTGAACAATGAAGTCTTCGTCGAAGCAGCCCAGGCGTTCTCAAAGCGAGTCCTCTCGAAGTCGTTCAAAAGCGACGAGGCCCGAATGTCCTATGCCATCAAAACCTGTGTTTCTCGAACACCAACAACCGAAGAAGTGGCTAATGTGCTGGACTTGTTGGAAACAGCGCGAGCCTGGTATCGAGAGCACGCTGAAGACGCGAAGAAGTTGATTGGCTCGCATAAGACTGACGGTGTCGCCGAGTATGAAGCCGCTGCCTGGGCTGCGGCAGCTCGGATTATTTTGAACTTTGACGAGTTTGTGACTCGTGGGTAGCACGGCACGTTTTCGAACATCCTGAACCTTAACACTTAGTTTTTTGAATCGAATTGCCATGAACGCATATAACGACATCGAACGAGGTCGACGTGAATTCTTGACAACGTCAGCCAGTGGCTTGGGTCTGGCGGGGCTTGGTGCCATGCTCAGCGATGACGGATTGTTGTCGCAAGCAAACGCCGCCGAAGGTGTCACCGATCCCTTGGCCGTCAAGGAGACGAATTTCTTACTCAAAGCCAAGTCGTGCATTTTTATCTTCAATGCGGGAGCTCCGTCCCACTTAGACCTGTTCGATCCCAAGCCGAAACTGACGGAATTGAACGGCAAGAAACTTCCAGATTCGTTGCTGAAGAACGTCCGCTTCGCTTTCATCAAGAAAGATGGCGCGGTGTTGATGGGCAGCAAACGTCAATACAACAAGCATGGTGAATGCGGTACTGAGTTTTCGGATTATCTGCCCCATATCGGATCTTGTGCCGACGACATTTTGTTGGTGCGATCGATGTACTCCGAGCAATTCAATCACCACCCCGGTCAGCTGATGATGCAGTGCGGTCGCGGCACGTTTGGTTTGCCGACGATGGGCTCGTGGTTAACGTACGGCTTAGGTTCGGAATCGAAGAACTTGCCAGGTTATGTCGTGTTAACCAGCGGGCGAGGTTCCAGCGGCGGCGCTACGTTGTGGCAGAACGGTTTTCTTCCATCGACGTACGCTGGCGTGCTGTTTCGAAACAGTGGCGAACCCGTCTTGAATCTCAGTAACCCGTCCGGTTTGCCGCCGGAACTCCAACAAAAAGGACTGGAAGTTTTAGGCAAGGTCAATCGAGGCCGCTACCAGGAAGTTCACGATCCCGAGATTGCGAGTCGGATTGCCAATTACGAATTAGCTTATCGGATGCAGACGGCGGCACCTGAGCTAATCGACCTTTCATCGGAATCAAAAGAAACGCACGAGCTATACGGAGTCGGACGTCAAGAGCCGAAAACTGGCGGCCGAGGAAAGTTCGGCAACACGCACGACAGCTTCTCTCGCAATTGCCTTCTGGCTCGTCGGCTTGTCGAGCGAGGAGTGCGTTTCGTCAACATCGTCTACGCTTCCTGGGATCATCACAGCAATTTAGACAACGAACTGAAGTACAATTCAGGAGTCGTCGATCAACCAATCGCCGCCCTGATCAAGGACCTGAAACAACGCGGACTGCACGATGATACCTTGGTTGTTTGGGGTGCAGAATTCGGGCGCACGCCGCTTGGTGAGAATCGACGTGGTGGCCCAGCTACAGGCCGCGATCACCACCCGCATTCTTTCTCGATGTTCCTATCGGGTGGCGGCATCAAGGGCGGTCAGGTCTACGGCAAATCAGATGATGTCGGTTGGGGTGTCGCGGAAGATGGCGTGCATGTCAATGATCTGCACGCCACGATGCTGCATCTGTTTGGTCTTGATCACTTAAAGCTGACCTATCGTTTCCAAGGTCGCGACTTCCGACTGACGGATGTTGGTGGCGAGGTGATCAACCGCTGGCTTGCCTGATTTCGAGCGGCTCGGTCAGCTGACGTCCCACTTCTTGACACCCTTGACGAACTCTCTTAAGAAATCGATGTAGGATTCGTAGAGGTGTAAGAAGCCGCCGCCGTAGTTATTCTTGATGTCCTCGGCGCGGATTTTTTTCCAATCGCTGGGCTTCTTGATTTTCAGTCGTTTCGCCAGCCAATCAAAGTATCGCTTGCGGTTTTTCTTGTCTTCCCAAAATCCGTGGGGAACGCGTGGAAACATCCATTCGTTCCAATTGTAGTTTGGATAGCAGTCCAAGCATGCGGCCAGCGGCGAGCCGTCATAGAACTTGATAAATTGGTTTCCGTAGTGCTCGCCGAATTGTTTACGATTGACGACATACCAGTCGGCGTTTTTCTTGAAGCGGAGTTCCTTGGCCAGCCATCTCATGTAACGCTGACGATTGCGGCGGTGCTCCCAGAAACCTTTGGGAGTCTTCGAGAACATCCACTCTTTCCAATCGTACTTCGGACGAAACTTCTTGATCGCCTCGGAAATTGTACTGTTGTAATGAGTCAGAAAGCCGCCGCCTTTGAGCCGTTTGAAATCTTGATTGGTGACCTTATACCAATCTTCCGGTTCTTTGATATTCATTTCCTGCTCGAACCATTCCATGTAACGGCGATGGTTTGCAGGTTTGCTCCAAAAGGCTCGCGGACAAGATGTGAAGAGCCACGGTTTCCAATCGTACTTGGGAAAACATTCGCGAATGCCTTCGATGACCGAGCTACTCCAATAATTCAGCAGCGACCCACCACCGGGCTGTCCCTTAAGATCCAGCGTTGTGATTTGGTACCAATCTTCGAAGCGCTTGAACTTCAGTTGGCGACCCAGCCAATGCATGTAGTTGACGCGATTGCCAAGATAGTTCCAGAAGTCGTGGGGCATGGAACCGTCAAGCCAGATTGCGTCGGCTCGCTTGATCGGTTTGAGCGAGTACGCGTCATCCTTGTTCGCTCGCTTCTTGGAAGCCTTTTTCTTTTTGCTGGCTTTCTTCTTCGCTGTGGCCTTTTTCGATTTCGCGGCAGCTTTTTTCGAGCTTCGTTTGGGCGCATCGCCAGACTGCCGTGTGCGAGTACTAGTCGCACGCATAGACTTTTTCCTTAGGCCTTTTTTCTTGGCCATCAAATTCCCGCTTTTGGCTGACACCTAACGAAACGACCTGGCAATGGTGACTCAAACTCCAGTTTGGGTCGGCCATCAGTGATGATGGCGCATCCATTAACCAACACGTGCTCCATGCCTTCCGATAGTTGGCATGGATCATCGTAGTTCGCGCGTTCGCATATCGTTTCGGCATCAAACACGACAACATCCGCAAAATGACCCTCGCGGAGTGTGCTGCGATCTCTGAGTCCAAAACGTTGGGCTGCGTGTCCTGAAAGCTTGTATATAGCTTCTTCGTGAGAGAGAAGGCACCGGTCTCGCACCAGGGCGCCCAACAACCGGCTAGCAGAGCCGAATACCCTGGGGTGGACCATACTATCTGCAAAGAATATGCCATCTGTACCGATTATCGCGGACTCATGGTTTATGAGTGGAATACCGCGGTCGTCGTCGCCTTCGTTAAATACTAGTAAGATTGCTAAACGCTCTTCGATAAGGAAATTGAACAAAACTTCTTCCGCATCGCCGCCCTTCTCTTCGATGTACTCGCTCAGGTACTTGCCCTGATGTACACTGTTTTCCTTGCTGCCGACCCAGGCGATGCGGAGCTTGTCGACTTCCAGGCGATTGGCTAATAGGCCGTCGCGAAAACGGGCCCGCAGCTTGGGATCCGCCATCTTGCCCATGGCGGCCATCGGACCGTCTTCCCAGAAGTCATATGGCAGCAAGTAGTTAAGCATCGTCGAGCCGTGTTGGTAGGGGTACACGTCGAAGCTGAAGTCCACTTCGTTCCGAGCCACCTTGTCGATGTAATCCAACACGCGCTCGACCTCACCGTCGTCCTGCCCTTTCAGGTGAGAGATGTGCACGCCAACCCCCGCTCGGCGGCCGATTTCCACGGCTTCCTGAATCGCGGGGAGCAAACCTTTCTTGTATCGCACGTGAGTGACGTAAATGCCGCCGTACTTGGCCATGGCCGAGCAAGCTTCCACCAATTCGTCCGTTGTCGAATAGCACTGCACGATATAGTCGAGCCCCGTGGAAAGACCGACGGCGCCCTGTTCCATGCCCTCGCAGATGCGACGCTGGATCTCGCGCATTTGGTAATCGTCAACAGCACCAGGACCGAACCCCCGCGCCAACGCTCGCAAGTTCGCGTACGGAATATGAGTCATCGCGTTCTGAGCGTTGTTGCCATCGATCTCGAGCATCCATTCTTCGAGCGATGTCCAACCACGGTACTCGTCCATTCGCATGGCGTTCAGAGAGCGAAGGTAGAAGAACCACTCTCTCCACGTATGTTCATCAACGGGCGCATAGGAGATCCCGTCCGCTGCCAACACCTCGGTGGTGAAACCTTGCATGGTCTTGGCCGGCAGGTGTTGCTGCTTCAACATCCATCCGTCCGAATGATTGTGAACATCAACAAACCCCGGCGCCACGATCTTGTTGGTGGCATCGATAGTCTCGCGACCCGACGCGGCACGCAAGTCGCCAATCGCCGTGATCCGATCGCCCTCGATTCCGAGATCGCCGCGATACCGGTCAGCACCCGTGCCGTCAATGATGGTTCCGTCTTTAATGATGATGTCAAACAAGAGGCTCGCCTTTGTAATTGCCTTGGCCGTTCAGAGCCAAGAAGTCAAATTCGATGCACAATCCGCGCCGCTCGGATTGTGGATTCCCGAGTGTGAAAAATGGAATTCCGTACGTTGTTGTTGAGTTAGTGAATGGAAACAGTCTTTGGTCAAATGACGATTCCCAATATTATCAATGGCAGTGCACAATAGTAACCTCTCCCGCGAGAACCATAACTTCGTAACACGGGAAGCCGGGGAGGGGTTAGGCTCTGTGCCTTAGTTGTTCAAACGCCCCTGAGTTTTACTCAGGGGTTCTCGCGTCTCTGCACTACTCGTCGTGTAGTGTAGTGCAAAAACGCGAGAACCCCCGACATAAAGTCGGGGGCGTTACCACACAACTTCGAATCTCATGCATCGATACAAGTACAAGTTTGCGAATCAAATATCCCTTGGGGTACAGTTTTGCGCCCATCGACACAAGTTGCTATCTTGAGGCTTCGCATCCATGACCGAGACAGCAACCTCTCATTCGCTCAGCGAAACAGAATTCAAAGCGTTTCAGACCAAGGTCACCGAGGCATTCTGGGGTTACGAGGAACTCGGCAACGAATTACGTGATCGAGTCCGAGATTACTTGATCGACGGTGCCGACGGAACTTGCCTGTTGGAGATGCCAGCAGCTCTTAAGAACGGAAAACGCAAGCGGTTCTTCAAAATCAGACGCGGCCATGTCGTGCGCAGCAGAGGAAAGACGGCTCACCAAAAGTTCCTGGGACTGTTGAGATTACCACACGTAACCGATGGTTATTTTCGGCGGCTAGGTGACTTCGCCGGCTTTCAGTGAGCGAAACTTGCGTTGCCAACGTTTACGCAAACACCGACGCCACGAAGCTCGACTTTGGCGAGGCCGACATTCACCGATGGAGCGACTTGGTGAAAGTCGTCCAGCGATCGCAGCTGCTCGGTCTGCGGTTAACCGATCCGCGATCGTCGTGCTTCGTCCACATCGCTGGGGGCGTCGCTGGATTGATGAATTGAATCAAGACTTTGTTTGGGAAGTCGAGGACACTGCCGGAGCAACTCTGGACATCCGCGTGAATTGGACAGAAGTCGATGAGTCCGCAGTTGCCCTCTTGGAGTCATTCAAAGATTACCGCGACAATCCGATCGGCGTTGTCGGTCGGGTCGAGTTGTCGGGCAACAAGATATTCGTCTACCCGTTTTCGATTCTTTCGAGCGGCACGATCCAAGGCGATCACGTGTTGTGTCCGCAGTTCGATCAATCACGACTGCGGTCGCGTAATGAGTCGTTGCTTCAGCGCTTGAGGAAGAAGTTCTATCGGGACGAAAGAGTGAAAACTCAAATCGGCAGCGCCGTTGACGAAGACGATTTGTTCGGGCTTGCCGACGACTCATTGTTTGGTGGAACGTTGCCAGCTTTGGTTGCTGATGCCGAACGCGTCGTTGGTGTCGCACTCGAATCCGGAGCCCAACGATACTTGCCAAACGCCGCAACAACACTTTCTACCGTTTGCGAGCAGTTGTCGAATTTGGGAGCGACGTCACTGTCAGAAGCCTTGGCCCTATCACTTGAGGATACGAAGCCGGTGACTTTGTTGCGGGCCTCTTATCGGTTGCAGGTTTTCCGTCAGTCGATGAGGCTGAGCCAACTAACGCTGGCTGAATGAGTTCTGTTTCTTAATCGAGTAGCGAAAGTCGCCAAGACTTTCGGCAAGCGAGAAAACCGAAACTCTTAGCGAGTTTCGCTACGAGTTATCAGCTCTGAAGCTTACCGAAGTTGCTAACCGCGTGGATGGCAGTTGGCGTGGACGGACTTCAAGCGGCTGTGTTCAACGCGGGTGTAAATTTGCGTCGTGGCGATGCTGGCGTGGCCTAGCATCTCTTGGAGGGCTCGGATGTCGGCGCCTCCGGCAAGCATGTGCGTGGCGAAGCTGTGCCGCAGCGTGTGCGGGCTGACGTCTTTGCTGCAGCCGCATCGAGCTGCGTACTTCTTGACCAGATTCCAGATCATGATCCGGCTCAGTTGATTGCCTCGCTTGGTGACGAACAGGTACGGTGATCCGTCGGGGCCAAGCATGCGCGGTCGTTCTTCTTTCAAGTATGATTTTAAGAGGCCAGTGGCCCGTGGGTTGAGCGAGACGATGCGTTCTTTGTTTCCTTTGCCGACGCATCGGCAATAAGCTTGATCCAGTTCCAAGTCGCGAAGCTGCAGGTTGGTGACTTCGGACGCTCGACAACCTGTGGCGTACATCACGGCCAAGAGAGCTCGATCACGCAGCGGGAAGCGGTCGCCTGGAAGCGGGGCTTCTAACAGAGCGTTCACCGTTTCGGGGCTGAGCACTTTGGGCAGCCGCTGCCATAGCTTGGGCGAGCTAAGCAGCTGCACCGTTGATTCCAACAAGACGCCTTCCAGCACGAGATAGCGAAAGTACATCTTGATGGAAACTAAATGCCGCGCGATCGTGGGCGATGCCAACTGTCGATCGTGCAAACGGCCGATGTAGTCCGTGAGCAGTTTCAGGTCAACTTGATCCAGAGCCTGCGGTCCGTGCACGCCGTACCACTCGAAGAATTGTGTTAAGTCCGAGCGATACGCCAGGACCGTGTTTTGCGACATCCCGCATTCAGCAACTAAGTACCTGAGGAATGCGTCCAAATGAACGGTAGGATCGGCTGGCTGCAATCCAGCGATCGAAAATCCCTTCGGTGGTTTTTTGCGAGGCGGCATGTTGGTGTGAGTTGGGAGTGTCGAGATGCTCTGAGTCGAGCTGTTCTGTCAGATGAATTTTTGTGGTCCTGCGACTCCGCTCGCAGGACCACAAAAATTCTTCCTTGCTGCTCGGTCGCCGGTGCCTTCAGCTGGGCGTTAAACGAGTCGATGCTATTCTTTCCATCGGAAGTGCACACCGCGTGGCTTGAGACTTCGCGGCGCTGCCGGATCAATCGAACTGCAGGCTCAGTAGCATCGACTTGACGTCGGTCATTTCGACTTCGTCTCGTTCGATTCGCTTCGACGAGCAGACAAACACGGGTCCGTCGCTGTTTTCGCGGCCTGCGGCTGGCAAACGGCCGTGGCTTCCTCGGATGATGCCGGCGTCTAACCCGATGACATCCATGTAGTAACGAAAACCGAGCAGTTTGCGGACCAACCGTGAGACGACTTTGAGCTTTGGGAAAGATATATCGGGGTCCATCAGCAGTTCGACCGGGTCATAACCCGGCTTGCGGTGAATATCGACCGTCCGAGCGTAATCGGGAGCCAGACCGTCGTCGTTCCAAAAATAGTAGGTGAACCAAGCCTGCGGTGCCGCGATAGCCACCAACTCACCACTGCGGGGATGATTGATTCCGTGCGGTTCTTGAGCGGCCGCGTCGAGCACCATGTCGATGCCGTCAGTTGAGCGAAGTAGGGAGGCGACGGCTTCGATATCGTTGGGCGGGTTGACGTAGACATGCGCGACTTGATGGTCGGCCACGGCGAAGGCTCGCGATCCACCGCAATCGAGAGTTTCCCAGCCGAGTGGTTCACGGCGAACCGTCAAGTAACCGTGTTCGCGAAAAATGCGATTGATGTGTACCGGCTGATCGACGGCCGTGATAGCGTATTCCGAAAGCACGACGATCTCGGCGCCTCGAGCACGTGCCGCATCGATGACCTTGCCCACTTCAACGTCGATCTCGCGAATCGCGACAGTAGCTTGAGGGGAATCGGGACCGTAGCGTTGTAGGTCGTAATCCAAGTGCGGCAGGTACACGAGGGTGAGCGCTGGTTGTTGCTCGGACATGACACGCACGGTGGCTTCGGCAATCCAGCGAGAACTTTCAATCCCAGCCCCGGGGCCCCAAAACCGTAGCAGTGGAAAAATCCCTAGTTCGTCTTGAAGCCGGTCGCGCAGCTCTGGTGGATTGCTGTACGAGTCTAAGACCTTGCGACCGTCGGCCGGGTAGCTTGGCCGGGGAGTCATCGACCACTCGACGTCGGCGTACATGTTGTACCACCAAAACATCTTAGCCGTCTTGTAGTTTGGGTCTCGCTGCTTACCTTCGTCATAGATTCGCGACCCGTGCACCAATCGATTCGATTGTCGCCAGAACAAGACTTCTGAGAGGTCACGAAAGTACCAACCGTTGGCGACAACACCGTGCTCGCGCGGCATTGATCCGGTCAAGAGCGTCGATTGAGCCGTGCAAGTCACCGCCGGCAACACCGTCGTCATCGGACGCGCGAAGCCTCCATTCGCCACGCTCAAGATGTTCGGCGTCTCGGAGCCGAGCATCTCGTGGGTCAATCCGACGACATTGATAACGACAAGAGGTTTAGTCATGCAACGCTGAATGTATTGAGACCAAGTGATTGTCTAACCTGGATTATTCATCCATCAACACTGAGAATTCGTGGGGCCAAATCTTCCAAACCCCACGAATTCAGGGCGACCACGAATTACACTCTGTCAAAACTCGCGTTTGCCACTTTTTGTTATGAACGTGATGCTTAACTGAGATATCGGTCATGTTCATGAATAATACGGGTTAAACGAAGTAATACAGAATAGACGTACGAAAAAGTGACGCTCAGCAGTCAACTCGCACTATGTTTTCCCACGACGACCAAACTCTGATAGCCGCATGACTTTCTTACGAAGCCCGGAACCGATGACGATCTTGTTCCAATTGACCGTCAATGCTTCCGGCCCCCGCGAAAACTCACGTATGAATTGGCCTCGCGTGGTCGCGGGTGTATTTGCTGGGGCTGTTCGGATAGCTCGATCAACTTCATCTTCATCCAACAACTGAGTCACAACGCCGGTTGACTTGAGACGCTCGAAGTAGCCATCTGTCGAAAGTTGATGGTACTTCAAATCAATCTTGCGCCGGCTCTTCTTTTCGTCAGACTCGTCTTCATTGACGCTGTCATCATCACGAGCATCTAAGAGGAAGCGTTTCGTTACCCAGTCAATGCGGCCAACCAGTTCATCTTGTTCGCCGTGTTCCAACTTGTCGAGGACGTCGATCCAGCGCGCCATAATGTCCTCGGCCTCGTCGCTTACATCTTCGCGAGCATCGAGCATTTCACGGCAAGATCTCCAGTAGTACCGCTGAATCTCGATTGCTGAAAGCTCGCGCCGACCGCGACAACGGACTGTCTGATTGAGCGATGGGTCCTCACATATCTGACGCAACGCTCGAATAGGACGCTTGACAATTGGTGGGTTCTTTAATGTACCAGCATCGACGGCGTCAAGAACCAGCAACGTTGTCCCCACACGAAGGTACTCGGCCTCTTCAGCCATGTTGCTATCGCCGATGCATACTTGGATTCGTTGCCGACAATTGAAGCACTCGAAGTACTCTCGTGGTGACGTCCAAACGTCAAGACACAAAGTCTTCAAGAAGTGACCGATGCTAAAGAGCGGCCGATCACCAACCAGTCCATTATAACCGACGATACAATTCGTCACGTGTGCCTTGTCAGCCAAATAAAAGCCGTCGCTGGCAACTCGCCCGGCACCGACCATCAAGGGTCGGCTAATCAAGAATGGTGTTAGGACTCGGATGTATTTTCGATAACAGACCTTGGCCAACGCCCAGAGGCCAACGGCGATCGGAAACAAAGCTACTCGAGTGAGATTGTTCGACCACTCTTCCAACCACTCAGGTAACCATGCACCGGTTTGAATCCGACCAGTCGCATCATCACCCAACAGGAATTGGTAGAGGCGACTGCGTTTCGACGATGAAAACTTCATCTCGAATGGAAGCAGGCACGCGTAAATGATCCACGCAAGCACAAAGTACACCAGGAACCCGATCAGCAGTCCGATGATGCCAAGCAGCCCGAACATCATGAAAGGGAGCAGACATACCAAACCGACTCGCCAGTAGAGTAGGAGAAGACCCGACAAAGTCAATTCATAGTTTTCTTGTGCGCCATAGACGTTGTCTTGGCTGTCGCGGTCGTTCTTGATCAATGTCAACTCGCCAGCGACGGCTGCGTTCATGCAAGCTTCGGTCAGCAATCGGTCTTGTGCTCGTTGATAGCAGACCGCTTCCCGCGCGCCGCGACATTCGGGAGTACTGCCTTCCAAGAGACCATGTCCGCCAGCATAGCGAACTCGTTCAAACCAAAGAGCACCACCGTTGGCGGTGAAGACACCTTCTTTGAGGTGTTTGGCGTCGACGGTTAAGACTTCATCCTTGACCGACCGCAGCAGAGTGTGAAAGAGCCGGAAATCCGTCGACTGGGGCACTCCGGTTAAGTCCGGGCGGAAACGGATTGCGTATTCCGTCTCTAATCCAACCAATCGATCCAGGATTTTCGAAGGCTGTGACACGGAGCTTGACCATCAATTGAGCATATTGTCACAGCAGAAGCAGGAAGATGGTGAATATCGCCTTCGCCCACGAAGTGGAGGCGCAGAGCCCACGACGAATCCGTTGGAGCTCATTTTAACCCTAGAGCGTTGAAGTGGTTACTCACCACCATGAGGAACGACGACTTCATCCAGGTATTCTTGCGGCTCGTCCTTGCTGTCGGTCACGATTGCGGCAACGACTTCGCGCAATGGAACGATTTCAACGGGTACAGCCGTGGTGTCCAGGGTTTCCCTAACGTCCGAAGACATGATTCACCTCACAAGAAACTGATTATTCCAATTACCGAATAATTCCAATTATTCCGGATAGAAGCATCGTATCGCACAGATTGGGCTGCGACAAGTTCTCTCTGGGAGTTTCATAAAACCCGTAAGGTCTTACTCGTCAACGATTTCGACGACTTCCAAATTGAGCATTCCGGACGGCACTTCAACCTCGACCTGGTCGCCAACCTTCTTGTTCAAGAGCGCCGTTGCCAGAGGGCTGGTGGTCAGGATTTTCATCACTTCGCCGGTGTAGTCTTCTTCGCCCGGGCCGACGAATTCGTACTTTTCTTCCATGCTGTCGGAGAGATCTTTGACCGTCACCAGTGAACCAAACGTGATGACACCTTTGGGCATCGTCGACTTGTCAACGATTTCGCAATTCGCAAGTCTTGTCTTGAGCTGATTGATCTTCGCTTGCATCATGCCTTGAGCTTCGCGTTGACCGTGGTACTCGGCGTTTTCTTTCAGGTCGCCTTCGGCGCGGGCTTCGGCGATCTTCTCCGCGATGATGGGCATCTCGACGTCTTCGAGATGTTTGATTTCTTCGCGAATCTTGTTGTATCCCTCTTGGGAAATGGGATTTCGTTCCATCGTTTCGCTCTTCTGTTTGCATTCAAAAGCAATCGCCAACCCGCACCGGCGAGTTGGCGATCTGCATTATAGATTTCCACTAAGACGGATGCTACGCAATTTCGACCCATTGGCCTGTGCGAGCACTCTCGAGCACGGCGTCGCAGACCTTTTGAGTTTCCAAGGCGTCGGCAAATGTCGGTGCGGTTGATTCACCTTTGACTAGGTTTGTCAGGAAGTCGGCTACTTGATGCACGAAAGTGTGCTCGTAGCCGATTTGCAATCCGGGCACCCACCAGTTGCCCATGTAAGGCATGTCGCCGTCGGTGACGTGTACGCTTCGCCAGCCGCGGGTCAAGGAATCGTCACGGTGATCGAAGTAGTCAAGTCGATGCAAGTCGTGCAAGTCCCACTTGATCGACGCGTGCTCGCCATTGATCTCTAACGTGTAGAGAGCTTTGTGGCCGCGTGCGTATCGAGTTGACTCGAACAAGCCCAACGAACCGTTCTCGAAGCGGCACAAGAAAGCACAAGCATCGTCAATGCCGACCTCTTGCACCTCGCCGGTGAGCGTATGCATCCGCTCTTTGATGAACGTCTCGGTCATCGCTGTGACTGATGTGACTTTGCCGTTGAGCCAAATGGCCGTGTCTAAACAGTGAGCCAGCAAGTCACCGGTCACGCCCGAGCCAGCGGCATCAACATCCAACCGCCACAGTGCAGCACCGCCTTGCGGCAGATCTTCACTGATGGTCCAGTCCTGCAAGAAGTTCGCGCGGTAATGGAAAATCCGCCCGAGTTTGCCGTCGTCAATGATTTGTTTGGCCAACGTCACCGCGGGCACTCGGCGATAGTTGTAGAAAACGGTGTTCGCCACGCCGGATTCTTCGATAGCCTTGACCATCGTCTCGCCTTCGGCCGTATCCATCGATAACGGTTTTTCAAGCAAGACGATCTTACCCGCTTTGGCGGCGGCGATCGCGATCTCAGCGTGAGTGTTATTCGGTGTGCAGATGTCGATGGCATCGATGTCGTCGCGGGCGATCAGAGCTTGCCAGTCAGTCTCAACGGATTCGTACTGCCACTGATTGGCGAACGCTTGGGCGTTTTCTGCGTTGCGTCCGCAGATCGCCTTTAAGACGGGTCGGTACTCGACGTCGAAGAAGTCGTTAACTCGCTTGTAAGCGTTCGAGTGTGTCCGGCCCATGAAGCCGTAGCCGATGAGACCAATATTCAGATCTTTCATTTTCGGTGTTTCCCCTGGTGGGTGAATCGGTGAAGGTCAAAACCGGAAGCCGGAAACCGGAAACCGGAGGGAGTTATTTTTTGTTTTTCGCTGTCTTGATGGATGACACAACGATTCGGATTAATTCGTCGGCTTCCTTTTGAGTTCTGACATCTTGTGATCTCTGTTACGACCCCAGATTCGACCAAGAGCTCGAACCAAAGCGCTGTTTCGTCTAATTCCTGTTCAACAATTCCCATCATTTGAAATGAATTCAGCATTCGATCGTGCGCGACTGGCTTCGCGAGAGTTTGCAGCAACACTCGTTCCGGACCGTAGAACTGGTTTCCCAAGCACTTGTGCTTCGGTAGTCTTCGTCAACGCTCCATACATCCGAATCACACGTAGAGCAAAGTCTTTCGTTCTCTTGCGAAACTCGTTATCCATCTCTCCGGTTTCCGGTTTGAAATTAATTCCAACCGTGAGCATCTCGGACTTTCATCATCGCCGCCAAGATCGTGTTCCACGTTTCCGGATTTTCCAAAACGTCGTTCGGGAACATACATCCGTCCCAGCAGATGTGCTGGATGCCTCGGGCTTGGGCGTCTTTAAGCCAGTAGCCGGCGGTTGCTGTGATGTCCAGCTTTCCGTTCGGGTCGTCGGCTTGGCAGTGGCGGCCTGTCTTGTCGTGTGAGCCTGTGCCGTGGACCGTGCCGTCGTTTTGGGCAACGTGGAAGTCCCATGTCCAAGGACGCAGCTTGTCGGTCATGGTTGTGTAAGCCGCATCGAATTCTTCAGGACTGTAACCGTCTGTCAACAACGCATGTTCTTCGGCGTTGTAGCCTAAGAGGTACAAGTAAGTGTGTGCTTGGTCGGCTTGGAATCCAACCGTTTCCGGCATGTCCGTGGCTTCGAGCAAATCGAGCATGTCTTTCCATGAGTGCATGCCGCCCCAGCAAATCTCGCCTTCGGCAACCAATCGTTCCCCGTGATCGGCGGCGACCTTGCCGGCTTCACGGAAGGTTTCCGCGATCTTGGCCGTGTTCGCAGCGGGATCCGCGGCCCAATCTTCTGGTCCCGATGCCGAGTCAATACGAATGGCACCGTACTGTCGAACTCCATGATCGTTGAAGACCTTCGCAATTCGGCAAGCTTTCTTTACGGCCAAGACGAAGTTCGCACGCTCTTCGTCCGTACCCATTGCAGGACCACCGACGGTACCGGGCCAGACAGGTGCAACAAGCGAACCGACGGTCAAGTTGTGCGATGCGATCTTGTCAGCAATCGCTTTCAGTTCATCGTCGGTGGCATCCGGATCGGTGTGCGGGTGAAACAGAAAGTAGTCGATCCCCTCAAACTTTTGACCGTCGACTTCCGCATTCGCGGTCAGCTCCAACATCCGATCTAGGCTGATCGGCGGGTGATCCGTGCCTTCTTCCTTGCCGACTAGTCCGGGCCACATTGCGTTGTGCAGTTTGGGGAATGCGTAGCTCATTATGAAGTCTCGTGGTTTGGGGATGTTGATCAAGTTGAGAGACCAAAACGCAGTACCAACGTCCTTGTTTAACGGCAAGCCGCAGGCGGCGGCGTTTGGTCAACAGCGCTATCGAGTGAACGCAGTCGCCTGCGGCTTGCCGTTAAACGAAGACATTGGTCATTGGTACTTGGTCATTGGGATTTATGATTTCTTGTCGTCTCCGGCCCGCAGGAGCGTCTGGTTGTGGGTTGGAGCCGAAGTAGCGGGCAAATGTCGAGGCCTCCGAGCGGCAACTTCTAAACAAGGCTACGACAGTTTGCGGTTGTTCATCTTGGTGCGTTAAGATTCCGGCGAGTCTAAACTTGGCACAACCAAGCTTCCAACGGAAAGTGTTGAAATAGTTAGGTTTGTGGAGAATCGAGAGTTTTCCACAGAACCTTTATCTCGCGTTGGGAATCTGCCAAGCTGTGACTATATTCAGAAGAGAATCAAATCTCAATACTCACGAGACGATCTTCAGGCCCATATTTGCAGGCTCAAATTACGTAGGAAATGCCATGACAAAAGTCGTCATTCTGGGAGCCACCGGCTACACGGCACTCGAATTGATCAAGATCCTGCTGCGACACCCTCACGTCGAGATCACTGCCGCCTCGACTCGCCAAGAAGGGTCGCCGCCGATCCATACAATTCATCAGTCGCTGACTGGCCGCTTGGACCTGAATTGCGAGGACTTGACTCCGTCCGAGATCGCCACGCGGGGCGACTTCGCGTTTTGTGCGTTGCCACATGGAGCCAGCACGGCGGCGATCCCGGATCTCTTGGCGGGCGGCTGTCGAGTCGTGGACCTCAGCGCGGACTATCGGCTGACCGATCCCGGCGTCTATGAAAAGTGGTACGGCCTGGTGCACACCGACCCGACTCGGCTGGGCAGCACGGTTTACGGATTGCCGGAACTCTACGGCGAGGGAATCCCGGACGCGCCGCTGGTGGCCAACCCCGGCTGTTATACCAGCACGGCCATTTTGGGTATGACCCCGCTCCTGTGCGGCGGCTTCATCGAGCCCGCGGGAATCATCGTCGATGCTAAAAGTGGAGTCTCCGGTGCGGGCCGCGGCCTAAAGCTGGGCTCGCTGTACTGCGAGGTCAACGAAGCATTCAAGGCCTACGGTGTCGAGGGCCATCGGCATCAGCCCGAGATTGACCAGGTCCTCAGCGATATCAGCGGGGAAAGTGTCTCGGTGACATTCATCCCCCACTTGCTACCCATGGACCGAGGCATTCTGTGCACCATGTACCCTCGGCTGAAACGCCCGGCCACGCAAGACGAATTGCTCGCCTGCATGCGCGAGTACTACGCTGACAAACCGCTCATCCGAGTCGTGGACCATGTCCCCTCGACCAAAGACGTGGCCCACACCAGCTTCTGCCACATGACCGTCCGCTTCAACGGCGACCAAGTGATCGTGATGAGCGTCACGGACAACCTGGGCAAAGGCGCTGCCGGCGTCGCCGTGCAAAACTTCAACATCATGGCCGGCTACGACGAGACCACCGCACTGATTTAGACCATTGCCGAACGGCAAATCGGCTCGCATAATAGCTGTTAGCCATTAGTAGTTAGCGATTAGCTTAGTTTGATCATCTAGACTCTAACTACTAATTGCCAACAGCTATGAGCTAGCCCCATGAAAGTCTATATCTCCTCGACGTACAGCGATCTGATCGACGAACGCAGCGCCGTCCAAAAAGCTATCCTGGACTTGCGGCTGTTGTCCATCGGCATGGAAAACTATTCCGCCGACGGCTCGGCCCCCGTCGACAAGTGTTTGGCGGATGTCCGGGAATGCGAGCTCTACGTATTGCTGGTGGCGTATCGCTATGGCTTCGAGCCCGATGGCTTCGAACATTCCATTACAAACTTGGAATATCTGGGAGCGGTCAAGCACGAAAAACAACCGCTTGTATTCTTACTACGAGACGACGCCCCCTGGCCTCGGACAAAGCAAGATCCTGATTTAGCAAAGATCGATGCGTTTCGTGCTGAGCTGCAGACAAAGCACACCGTCAATTTCTTCAGCTCAACTGAAGAATTGGCAAGCCAGGTCAAGTCTGCGGTATCAAACCGATTGAAAGATCTTGAACCGGATAGAAAAACTGACAAGCCCCAGCTAACACAACCACTCGTCTCAACCGCTCACATGCCACAACCAGGCAAACACTTTGTCGGCCCTTCTGGAGCGCGGTGACTTGTCGCCGCTTTCACTTTCCCCGCCCCGTGAATTGTCGGATCACGACTCCTCACAGATTGGTGCCGAGCACGAAATCCCAAGCGGCGACGAGTCGCCGCACTCCCAAGCCGAGCATCACCTCACCCAAAGCGTCACCCTGCTCCGCCAGTCCGGCCAGCAGGATGAACTGCCCCGCGGCCTGCTGCACCGCAGTGCGCTCTGGCGAGCGAAATATCAAATCACAAATGACAAATCCCAAATTGAGCTGGCTGAACGCGACCTGTCCGAAGCGGAAACGATCGCCAACCGCGGCTCACGGGCAACTTGGCGCCGTTGAGCTGACCTCGCTTACCACCGCCGCCACCGTTGTCGGACATGTAGATCACATACGTGTTGTTTGTGAGGCCCAAGCGGTCGACCGCATCCATGACCATTCCGACGCCAGTATCAAGGTCCTCGGTAATCGCCGCTGTTTGAGGAATTCGTTGACGGCTGTTTTCCTGCAACCGTTCGTATTTGGCGATCGTGCTTCGTAACGCATTCTCGGGCGCGTGCAAGGCGTGCCATGACATTTGAATAAAGAATGGCTTCTTCGAGGCCTTACATCGCTTCATGAAGTCCGAAGCACGCCGAGCCATGCCGAAGATGTCGGCCGGTTTCGGGTCGGTGAAGCGAAAAGCGTACTCGTTGTTGTTGTTGCCATCGTCGTCATCGTAGCCATGAGCACTCGGGCCGCCTCCATTCAAGTGCCACTTGCCATAGTGAGCGGTTGCGTAACCGGCGGTCTTCAGGACCTCGGCAATCGTTGTTGTCTCGGTGCTCAGATTGCGGTCAATCCATGGCGGGATCAGTCGATAACCGTCCGCCGCCGTCATCGTCGGCGCGGCTTTGGTCCAGCCCGTTGTCGCGGACCCCTTGCCCAATTGCAGACTGCATCGAGTCGGCGAGCACACCGACGCGGGAGCGTAAGCGGCCGAAAACCGCATCCCCTGCGCCGCCAGCTTTTCCAGCGAAGGCGTCTGAATCACGGGGCTCTTCGAGAAATCGATCTCAGGATGCATCGCCACCGACGTGCCATTCAATCCCTGATCGTCCGAGAGTATAAACACGATATTCGGCCGCTCGCCGAATACGTCCTGAGCATTCAGCGCAACGAAGATTGCCAGCGACATCAACAGTTTATCAAACATTCATAGAGGTGAGTCAACGAGAACCAGATCGAACCTTGTCCGATTTCGAGGCTTCGATGCAATTGTTCGTCGGACAATTGCCATGCGGCGTCGAGTAGTTTTTGGTTGACCCACTGACGATGCTCATGCAAGCGTCGGATCAATTCAACGGCGTCACTCATAGCGCTTCCTACGCGATGATGTCATGCATCACTTCGCCGTGGACGTCAGTTAGGCGATAGTCGCGGCCTTGGAAGCGGTAGGTGAGTTTCTCGTGGTCGAAGCCTAGAAGGTGCAAGATCGTGGCTTGCAGGTCGTGGATGTGTGTCTTTTTCTCGGCCGGTTTGAAGCCCAGTTCGTCCGAGGCTCCGTAGGCGTGACCGCCCTTGACGCCGCCACCGGCCATCCACATGCTGAAGCAATCGGGGAAGTGGTCGCGCCCGAGAACCTTGCTCTTGGCCGTGCGGCCTTCGCGGAATGGCGTGCGTCCGAACTCGCCGCCCCAGACGATGAGCGTGTCTTCCAGCAAGCCGCGTTGCTTTAGGTCTTTGATCAGTGCAGCGACTGGTTTGTCCATCGTCGCACACTTGTTGGTAAGGCCAGAGGTCAAACCCGTGCCCGCCCCGGTGCCGTGGAAGTCCCAGCCCCAATCGAAGAGTTGCACGTATCGCACGCCGGCTTCGACCAATCGGCGGGCTAGCAAACAGTTGTTGGCGAGGCTTGAGCCACCTGGCGTTGCACCGTAGGACTCGATGATGTGTTTCGGTTCCTTGGTGATGTCCATGACTTCGGGCACGGAGACTTGCATGCGATACGCCAACTCGTACTGAGCAATCCGCGTTAGAGTCTCGGGGTGGCCGAGTTCCTTGGCTTGTAATTCGTTCAAGCCGCGCAGAGCGTCCAGGCTAAGCCGTCGCATGTCTCGGTCCATGCCAGCGGGATCGGAAGAGTACAACACGGGATCGCCTTTGGAGCGGCATTGCACTCCTTGATAGACCGAGGGGATGAAACCGCTGCCGAATGAGTTCTTGCCGCCGTTCGGTTGCACGCCGCTGGAGATCAACACGACGAAACCAGGAAGGTCTTCGTTCTCGGTGCCGAGACCATACGTAACCCAGGCTCCCAAGGAAGGCCGACCAGATCGCGGCGAACCGGTATAGACCAACAGCTCAGCCGGAGCGTGATTGAATTGCTCGGTATACATCGAGCGAACCACGCACATCTCATCGGCGACTTCGTGCAAATTTGGCACGGCATCGGACATCCAAACGCCGCCGTCACCGCGCTGCTTGAACTTCCGCGGAGTGCCCATCAACTTGGGAACACCCGACGTGAATGCGAACCGCTTGCCTTCCAAGAACTCGTTGGGACAATCTTTGCCCGAGTGTTTAACCAGCTCAGGTTTGTAATCCCAAAGATCCAAGTGTGGAGGCGACCCCGTCATGTGCAGATAGATGACCCGCTTCGCTTTGGCCGTGAAGTGCGAGTCCTTCGGCGCCAACGGATTGACGACTTCCGTGCCCGCTGCGGATCCATCAGCCTTCATCATCGTGGCCAGTGCCATCGACCCGAGCCCCATAGCCGACCCCTTCAAAAAGTGCCGCCGCGTTTGAGCTTGAAGGATTTGTTGTTGGAAATTCATCTTATGTTCTCCGGTTTGGAGTTTCGAGGATGGTCCTCGGTGTTTACGGCGATTCGATTCACGATTGCCGTAGGTGACAGTGGCCAAGCCTCGAAGAGGCGATATTCAATAGCCCCGACCGTTAGGTCGGGGGAGGTAAAAAATTGCGGGTTAGGTCCTGGCGTACGCTTTCAGCTTGCGGCGCTGTACGGTCGCAAGCTGGAAGCTTACGCCACTTGGCTTATCGTTTCATAAACATTTCATCTAAGTTCAACAGGACGTTGCCAACGATTGTTAACGCGGCAAGATCGATGACGTCGCTGCCTTTGGGGGCGGCTCCTAGTGGCATGGTGGCCATCTTTGTCGCTTGTTCCGGATTGGCGGCGAAGCGTTCTCGTGCTTTAGTGTAAAGTCTTGTTAGGTAGTCCAACTCTGCAACCGCCGGTGGACGGGATAGACACGTCTTGAAACCGAACTGAACTCGCTCGACAGGGGATTTCCCCGCGGCTTCCATTTTGCGAGCCAGCGATTGGGCGGCTTCGATGTAGACGGGGTCGTTCAAAGTAACGAGTGCTTGCAGTGGCGTGTTGGTTCGGTCGCGGCGGATGGTGCAGACTTCTCGGTTGGGGGCGTCGAAGGCGACCATCGATGGGTATGGGTTCGAGCGACGCCATGTTGTGTAGAGGCCGCGGCGATAGCGGTCCTCGCCTTTGCTGGTTTGCCAGTCGATGCCGCTTCCGAAGGCTGCGTTGACGCCCATCTTGGGTTGCGGCGGTTTGACGGGTGGGCCGTACATCTTGGGGCTCAATAGACCGCTGACGTAGAGAGCTTGGTCGCGGATCATTTCGGCCGACAGGCGGAAACGGGGGCCTCGGGCGAGCAGCCGGTTGTCGGGATCGCGGCTGTTAAGTTCTAACGTCACGGCTGAGGACTGTCGGTAGGTTGCCGAAGTCACCAACAGTTTCACAAACGCTTTAGTATCCCACTTCAATCGGATCAGCTCGGTGGCGAGCCAATCGAGTAACTCGGGATGCGACGGCAGTTCGCCTTGATTGCCGAACTCCTCGCTGGTCGAAACTAAACCGACGCCGAAGATCGCTTCCCAGTAACGATTGGCGATTACGCGAGCCGTCAGTGGGTTGGTGTCGTCGACGAGCCACTTGGCCAACGTCAGCCGATTGATGGGCTCGCCTTCCTTGATCCCATGAAAGGCGGAAGGCACGCCGACATCGACGGTGTCGCCTGTGTCGAGGAAATTGCCGCGGCGTTGAATCTTGGTGACGCGGCGGCCGTTCATTGCGTTCTCGCGCATCACGGGCACCGTTGTCGCGGCTTTGAAGTTTGTTAGTTGCTTGTTCAAAGTCGCGGCTCGATTGCGTTCTTTAGCCAGTTCCGGAGCGAAGGTTTGCAAATAGGCTGTCGTCAGTTCCGTGTTCTGAGCTTCGTTGCGATTCGCGTTGCGGGCGAGATCGATCAGCTTGGCCGGAATCCGAGCGAAATCGGATGCTCGCGGATCATCGCTGATGGAAACATGGAAGTGGCCGAGTGTGTGGTTTGCGTGCTTGGAAAGTTGCTCGATCCTTAGCGTCAGCACGGAGTCATCTTCGACTTTGAGCGGACTTTTCGGGATCAATGTGAGCGAGTGTTTCGCTGTCAATTGTTGACCGACGGCCCAACCGGTTTCGTTAGGCTTGGCACTGGCAAGAACGTTGGCCGCTGGGAAGCCCGGCTGTGAGAAATCAGCGAATGCAGCAGCAATTGAAATCGTGCGGGCGTTGCTGATATCGAATTTCTTGTCGAGCTTCGGTGCCGTTGCCGTGACCTTTTCCCAGATCGGGTTATGGTCCTTGTCGAGGATGATCAGTTTGAAGTTGTTCAGCCGCGATTGAAGATTGTTGTCCGTTCGGTTCCAGATGACGATGTTGTCGATGGGTTGTTCGGTCTTTAGATCCAATTCCCACCACGGATTGTCTTGGATGGCCGTGTGCGTGGTCGATTTGGCTTTGTTGTAATCGCCGTTGGTGTTGCCATCGATGGCCAGTTTCGCCGGGCCGGCGAAGTCCGTGCTGCTTTGCTTGGCAACACCTTTAGTTGCGATGTTCGTGGCGCTGCTGAGCACTTGGACTTCGGCCAGCGAGATCATCTTGCCTTTGCCAGGCAGTTCGACGCGCACGTATCGACCTGCGAGCGGCTTGCCGCCAACCGGCTTGACCGATGCACCGATTTGCGTGATCACAAAGTTGCCGCCACCGAAGCCGCTGCCCTTGCCCGGCAACGATTCATGCGGCAATGTCTCCAGTTTGATCGCCGTGATGCTCTTGCCGACAGCCGACTTCAACGGCAACTGAACCGTGTAAACGTCTTGCTTACGAGTTTCCTTGGCCAACACCGATCCGTCGTCAAGAACGCTTAGCGGCGTTCCGTTGTTTGCCTTGGCTTCCAATGGCGTGAGCTTCTGAATTGCCAACTTCGCTTGCAGCCGCTCTTCCCACTTCTTCAGCGATGCGAGCAGCTTGGGTGTTGGTGTCGCCAGCGTCTTGTTTAGTTCGTCGAGTTCTCGTTCCCAATCCGATTTCTGCTTCATTTGCTGATCGGTGAAAACATCGATCAGCGGCGCTTCGTTGCGTTTGTCCGAATCCTGCGTGTTGTTGAAGATCGCGAAGACTTGGAAGAACTCTTTCTGTGAGATCGGGTCGTATTTGTGATTGTGGCATTGAGCACAGGCGATCGTCGTGCCCATCCAAACGGCGAGCGTTGTGTTCACACGATCGACGATGGCGACGTTGCGGTACTCTTCGTCGTTCGTACCGCCTTCGTTGTTCGTCAGCGTGTTGCGATGGAAGGCTGTCGCGATCAACTGCTTCGGCGTTGCGTTCGGAAGCAAGTCACCCGCGATTTGCTCGACCGTAAACTGATCGAAAGACATGTTTTCATTGATGGCTTGAATGACCCAATCTCGGTAAGCCCAAATCGTCCGCGGCGGATCATCCGCGTATCCCGCCGAGTCCGCATAGCGAGCTAAGTCAAGCCACATCCGCGCCCAGTGCTCGCCGTACGTCGACTTCTTCAGCAACCGATCGACGAGCCGTTCGTAAGCTTTCGACTGCTTGTCGTTGACGAACTGTTCCACTTCTTCCAACGTCGGCGGCAAGCCCGTCAAGTCCAACGATGCCCGACGGATCAACGCATAGCGGCCCGCTTCCTTGGACGGAGCGAGCCCTTCGGCTGTTAGCTTTCGAAGTGCGAAGTGATCAACGGCGTTCTTGGCCCAAGCCTGATGCTGAGCCGAGACCTTCGGCGGTTCGGGCCGAGCCGGCACAATATAAGACCAATGTTTGGCGAACTTCGCCCCTTGCTTGACCCATTCGGTGAGCAGCCGTTTCTCGTCAGCCGAAAGCTGCTTCCCTGAATCACTCGGCGGCATCCGCAAGTCGGGATCGTCAGAAGTAATCCGAGTGATCAATTCACTCTCACCGGGCTTCCCCGGAACAACGGCGACCGCTCCCGAATCAAGTTCAACGGTCGCCCCTTTCAACTCATCCAACCGCAATCCAGCCTGCCGTTCATTGACGTCGGGACCGTGACATTGAAAGCACTTGTTGGAAAGAATCGAGCGAATATCCCGATTAAAATCCACATCCGCCGCGCGGGCAAAGTTGCCGCCGAGCAGGAGTGTTGTTGCCGCGAAACCAGCCAAACAAAAGCGCAAAGACGCCTTCATGGGAAAGACCTTCATTCGGAACTCAAGGAGAAAGATCAACCTTCCATGATATTCGGCGGGCGCATTTCCGTCGACCCTAGCAGCGAAGAGAGACAGTCGGGTTGCTATCGAACAAACTCGCTTCGTAAAATCGATACAACGATTTCAGGAGTTTGCGAATGCACACGACCATCCGATTCACTGTTCCCGAATATGATTTCATGATCAATGCGGGGCTTTTCGACGAACGCCAAGAACGCTTAGAGCTGATTTACGGAGAGATCGTCGCCATGCCACCTATTAATCCGTCGCATAGCGATACCATTGATATATTGAACTATTGGAGCATCGAGAACACGCCGAAAGACGAAGTGCGCGTCCGCATTCAAAACGATATTGGACTACCGGAACTTAATAGCGTCCCCGAACCAGACATCGCTTGGGTTGCTGCAAAGAGTTATCGGAAAGAGCGACCTCGCGGCGAAGATGTACTTTTGATCATAGAAGTCGCCGAAAGCAGTCTCCGCACTGACCGCACGCTCAAAGCGAAACTATATGCCGAGGCTGGCGTGCAAGACTATTGGATTGTGAACTTGAACGAAGTCTGCATCGAGGTCTATCGGCAACCGCACGACGGACAATATCAAGACAAGACGATCTACAAACTTGGCGATACTGTCCACCCGCTGGCGTTTCCCGATGTGTCGCTCGATGTGGCCAAGCCGTTTGCTCAGTAAAATCAACGACGAAGTGCCCTACTTACGGGCGTTTGCAAAGCAATACAAACCCTCGCTCGTGCGAATTAGCATCGCTCCGTCGACGGCGGATCCGGCGGCGTAGAGTGTGCCTTCCAGCTTGTTGATGGACAAGCGTCTGAAATCTGTCGATGGCGCGATGACGGTTGTGTCGCCTGTGCTGTCGAAGAAATAGATCTTGCCGTCGGCGTACAAAGGCGAGGCCCAGAACTTCTTGCCGATGCGTTGCACCCATCTTGACTCGCCGGAGATCGCGTCGATGCACGTGGCGATACCGTTGTCCGAGGCGAAGTAGATTTGCTTGCCGACCATTAATGGAGAGCCGACGTTGGGGACTTGCTTCTTGAATCTCCACGCTACGGTTGGCGGTTTGTCCAAGTGAAGCTTGAGCGCCATCAGTTGCGATTTCATGTAACCGGTGCAGACATAGACCATCCCGTGTCCTTGAATCGGCCGGCCCGCGTTCGAGAAACCTAGTTCTCCGTAAGACATCTTCCACAACTCGCGACCGGATTGGGGATCGTATCCATACAACCAATCAGCGGCCGGCGAGACGACCAGCGGTTTGCCTTCAACTTGGACGATCAGTGCGGTCGCGTAAGATTTTCGCAGTTGGACGTTATCACGCAGTTGGCCCGTGCGGTCGGTTCGCCAGACTTCCTTGCCCGTGTCTTTGTTGAGGGCCACGATGTATTGCTTGTCGATTCCATCGCAGTGAATGATCAAGCGGTCCTGCCACAGGATCGGCGAGCTTCCCGGTCCGTTCTCGTGTTCGACTCGCATGTCTTTGTTTCGCCACAAGACCTCACCGCTTTTCACATCGAGGCACGCGATACCATAAGTGCCGTAGTGGCAGTACAAGCGACCGTCTTCGATCACTGGTGACGGACTGGCGTAAGTGTTGACGTAGTGAATCTGCTGCGGCTTTTCTTCGCTGAGCAACTCGACGTCGCGCACGATTTTGCCCGTTGCAAGATCGACGCCAACGGCTCGCAAACTTACCGAATCAGAAATTCGCAGCGGTTGCTTGTTCGTGCTTGCCTTGCGACGACGCTCGAACTCATCCTTGTTAGCCGGTTCATCGATGGCGGTGGTTACCCAAACGACACCATTTTCGACGACTGGCGTGGACCAACCGGAACCGGGAATGGTTGTTTTCCAAGCAACGTTTCGCGTCTCACTCCACTTCACCGGCAAGTTCACCGCGTTCGAGTGGCCTTGTCCATCGTTACCTCGCCATTCGGCAAAACGATCGGCAGCGTTTAGTGTTGATGCAAGACAAACTAGGCATGTCAAACTAAGAACAGAAATCCAACTTCGCATGTGAGACTCCAAAGTAGTGTTATCAAGTGGCTCTCAATATAACAACAAGCGGTGGTGTTGTCGTTGCGTTGGCATCTGTTTGACAATGATCAACGCTCTAATCGTTGGAAATGACATCCCAATAATCGAAACCCCTTCTATGGCAATCACTGAGATGATACGACGTTGGTGGCCGGCGTTCCTTGGCGTGGTTTATCTGTCGTTTCCAATCGTCACGCTCGTTCGCTTTGGATTTGAGGATTTTTTAGCTGCACTGTTGTGGCCAATTCCTTGCATCTTGGGCTTGGTTTTACTGGGGACGATTCCATTTTGGGCGGGTCACTTTGGGAATGAGACTTTCGTGATTGTTTGGATCATCGAGGGGCTTGTTTGCGCGTTGGTGACCGTTTACATGGGACGTCGTCACGGAAACTACAGCAAGGTTCTCTGCCGTGTATGGGGAGTCTTTGCAGTCTTGAACATCATTGGTTTGTTTCTATTTCCAGTAGAATTTCCAAATTGAGACGCCGGCGCCGCTGCGATTCGTTGTTTCTATAGTTTGCCGCCGTGGCTCGTGAGGAAATCGACAACCCTTTGCTTTTCGCTTTGCTGAGCGTAGAACAATGGCGTCTTGCCGAGTTCATCGCGCGCATTAATCTCAGCACCCGCCTCGAGCAGCATAGCAATCACCTTTGTGCCAACATTGCGATCGGCGGCGGCGTGCAATGCCGTTCGACCATCATCGATGCGCTGATGGATGTCCGCGCCACGCGAAAGCAACCATTTGGTCGCTTGGACGTCCTCATGACGAGCTTGCCCATAGAGTTGATTCAAACCATCGACGTAGTTGCCGTTAATCTTTGTGCCGTGTTCAAGCATCAAGTCGGCGATGCGGCAAAACTCGTCATCATGACGTTTCACTGATCGCAACACGGTGTACATCAATCGGTCGTTGGTGTTGTCGGCGCCTCTTTCCAACAACAATTGGGCCAGATCGTCGTTACCGCCGTGAGAAGCGGCCAAGCAGAACGCACTTCCGAACAGTACGTCGTCATATTCGGCGTCGATGTCAGCACCAGCGTCGATCAACAAAGTCGCGACTTGGACCAGCTTTGGTTTGAGCGATGCATCGCCTCGCCAAAGACGCGAACCGCCACAATGATGTAAGGCCGTCTTGCCGACTCCATCTGTCGCGACTGCGTTCTTCTGATTTCGTTTTAGTCGACTTCGAACACCGGCAACATCGCCAAACGCCGCTGCAGAATAGATATCCGTCTTCGCACCGTGCTTCTTCAGCACCTCAACAAAACTGCCAACGCCAACGCTTGCAGCAAGACACAGCAGCGACCCGTAAGCAAAGCAAGCATTCGGATTGGCTCCCTTCGAAAGAAAGAAGTTGCACACTTTGACTTGCGAGGGCTCCTTCTTCGGCCCGTGAGCCTGCATCGTCCAAAAGATCAATGCCTCCAAAGGAGCGTCCGGAACACGACGATAGAGCTTCTTGACGTTGGCCAAGTCACCTTTCTTAGCCGCCGCAATCAATAGGCGTCCGGCAGATTCCTCGGGCTTCTCCTTCTTCCGCCGAGTATTCGCCCGCCGAGCCGCATTCACGCAAGCTGCACAACGCGGATTAATCCCATACGGCGCCTTCGAACTGGCATTAAAGTGAGACGTCGGCTTCGTCTCGCCGCACTTCCGACATTTCTTTGTATCGTCCATGGTCCGAGTATGAGGAGCCAAGATCGAAATGTCGACAGACGCTTTATCAGCGGTTCAAAGTCAGCTCTCTTGACCGTTGTCGTTTGTTTTCGAGTTGGCGATCGCTTTGTTTAACGCCTTCAAGTACGCCTGCGCACTGGCTTCGACGATGTCGGTGCTGACGCTCTTGCCGTGATAGATTTGGCCATTGGCCGTAACGCTGACTAAGACTTCTCCTTGAGCATCCTTGCCGCTGGAAACGCTGCGGACTTGGTAATCCTCGAGTCTCGCTGTGATGCCGGTGACTCGCTCGATGGCTCGGAAGATTGCATCGACGGGGCCATCGCCGGTGGCGGCGTCGCAGATGACTTCTTCTTCGTCTTTGGCTTTCAATTTAACGGTCGCCGTTGGCATCGTTGTGCCAGCGATGGCTTGGAAGCGGATCAGCTCCCATTTCTCTAACGCATCGCCCATACGGTTTTCGATCAAGGCGACAATGTCCGCGTCGTAGACTTCCTTCTTCTTGTCAGCTAAAGCAATGAAGTCATCAAAGACGCGTTGAAAGGTCTCGTCGTCCAACTCATAGCCCAGCGAGGTGACACGGTCGCGAAACGCGTGACGACCGCTGTGCTTGCCCAGTACCAAATTCGTACCGACGTAGCCCACGTCATTGGGCCGCATGATTTCGTAAGTGGTTCGCTCTTGCAAAATCCCGTGCTGATGAATGCCGGCTTCGTGAGCGAACGCGTTTTGGCCGACGATGGCTTTGTTGCGTTGCACGATCATGCCAGCGATGCCTGAGACCAAACGGCTGGTGGGAAACAGCTTGGACGTGTTGATGTTCACGTCGCAGCCGTAGTGATCGGTGCGAGTCTTCAGGGCCATCACGATTTCTTCTAATGCCGCGTTGCCCGCTCGCTCTCCCAGGCCGTTAATGGTGCACTCGACTTGGCGAGCACCGGCTTCGATGGCGGCCAAACTATTGGCGACGGCCAAGCCCAAATCGTTGTGGCAGTGCGTACTGATGACGGCTTTGTCGATGTTGGGAACGTTTTCTTTCAGATAGCTAATAACGTGACGAAAATGAGACGGCGTCGCGTAACCGACCGTGTCGGGAATGTTGACCGTCGTGGCACCGGCATCGATGGTTTTCTCGATGACTTCGCACAAGAAATCTAACTCAGTGCGGGCCGCATCTTCGGGAGAGAATTCAATGTTGGAACAATAGTCGACCGCTCGCTTGACCATTTCGATGGCCGTGTTGACGATCTCGTCCTTATCCATCTTCAGTTTGAATTCGCGATGGATGGAACTTGTGGCCAAGAAAACATGGATGCGTTTGTTTTCGGCATCCACCAAGGCATCTCGAGCTCGATCGATGTCCTCTTTGCGACAACGTGCCAAGCCGCAGATCGTGGTTCGGTCGCCGAATTCTCGCGAGATCGCTTGGACGGCCTCGAAGTCTCCGGGCGAGGCGATGGGGAAGCCGGCCTCAATCACATCGACGCCCAATTCGACAAGCGCCTTGGCAACGTCCAGCTTTTCGGGTTTCGTCATACTGCAACCCGGCGACTGCTCGCCATCACGCAAAGTCGTATCGAAAATAGTGATTGTGTCGGACATGGCCGATTCTCCCGAGTGGTGTGGCTTGTAACATTGCCAAAAAAAGAAACCCTGAGACTTTTTCAGGTCTCAGGGTTTCCCAATGTTTGTTGCAATCGTATGGATAAAACCTAAGACCTCCCGCTTTCAAGCAGGCTAAGAAGGTTTAGGTTAAGTAGATCCAGAGATTGCATGATGTATCCTTCAAATGCTTCGAATAGTCTAATCTATCTGGCCAACAATGCCGGGTCAACCCGATGACTCTACGGACGCAAGAATTCAATCAAGGTTCGCCCCGATAAACGCTACCGACCAGTTTTGCTAGTCGTTCAGCTTGTGAAAGAAGCCCGCTTTTCGAAAAAGCCAGGCTTCGAGTCATCAAACAAAGCACCAAGCAACTTTGTTGGGCATATAATTTCGAGGTCTCGTCTCGACACCTCACCTCAAGTAAACGCAAGAAACAAATCGTGAACGACGAAACTCTGGACCCTCAGGAGAACCGCATTGACGAGGACATCTTTGATGTTCCCTCGATGCCTGCCGACGTTGCTGAAGAGCCGGCAGAACCTGAGACACAGCGGCGTGGACTTTCGTTCGTTGCTTGGTTCGTGATCATCTTGGTGGCCGGAACCGTCGTCTTTCTACAACACGGTACGGCGCCACCGAAACAAGAAAAGGCCGAAGGCGAGCAAACTCAGGAATCGTTACAGCTCTATATGATGGAGCTGCAGGGCAAGTACTTGGTCGGCGTCGCTCAACTGGACGAGAATCAAAAGAAGACCCTCTATCAATCCGCCGGACCAATGAATTCCGGCCCTGTCGTCAATCGTCTGCGATTCGTCGTGCTGGCCGGAGAGCTAATGGGTCCCAAGGAGTCGCTGACTCAATTGGCGACCTTGCAAGACAAACTCAAGAAATCGAAACGCGAGGTTGGTGAGATTCAACAACAGCTCGCCGTCTTGTACCGCGATTATGACAAGGGCAAGTGGACAGCTCCGTCACTGGATCAAGAACAAAAGAACCAACTGATCGCCGAGTTAGGTTGGTATGGCCGATTGGCACTCACGCCGAAACAAGCCAAGCTCCCCGAACGAGATTCGGTCATCGATGCTACAAAGTGGACCGTTGTCACATTCATCGGCATTACGTTGGCCGCGTTAGTCGTTGGGTTTAGCGGCTTTTCGGCGCTGGTTATTTTCGGCGTCTGTCTGTTTCGCGGAAGAATTCAGTTTCAATTCATTAACCAAACAAACGTTGGCGGAATCTATGCGGAAACTTTCGCGGTTTGGATGGTGTTGTTCCTGGGCCTAAGCGTCATCGCGTCGCTTGCTGGTTGGAACGAAGGTGCCTTGATCTTGATGGCTGGAGTCTTTCTGTTGAGCTTGTTTGCCTTCGCGTGGCCCATCGCGCGCGGGATCAGTTGGGCTCAGGTCCGAAAAGACATCGGTTGGACGATGGGCAAGAATCCGTTGATTGAAGTTGCTTGTGGCATTGCAACCTATGTGTCAACGTTGCCTGTGTTAGTCTTGTCCACCTTCGTGACCATTTTCCTAGCCGGACTTCAATCGGCAATCGTGGGTGGACCAACGGACGAGTTCGAGGCAGCTGGACTTCCCGCTCACCCAATCGTTCATCGCATTGCGGACGCGGGCTGGGATCTCAAACTGCAAATCATGCTACTCGCTTGCGTGGCTGCACCGATCGTCGAGGAAACCATGTTTCGAGGCGTGCTCTATCGTCATCTGCGCGATGCCTCAAGAAAAATGAGATTGTCCGCCAGCATCATCTTTAGCATTGTGATCAACGCCTTTGTGTTCGCGGTCATTCATCCTCAAAGCCTTGTTGCTGTACCCGCGCTGATGACGTTGGCTGCTGGCTTTACGATTGCTCGAGAGTGGAGAAGCTCGCTGATTGCCTCAATGGTTGCCCACGGCATGAACAACGGTGTCGTGATGTTGATGCTGTTTACACTGCTTTGAAGTGAAGTATCACATCATTGTGGCGTAGCGAAAGTCGCCAAGACTTTCGACGGCGGATGACATAGCTCTTAGTTGGAGTTCAGGCTTTAGCCGCTAAATAACGTCGTCGTCCCTCTCGAGAGCGCCTAAAGGCTGGACTCCAACTGTGCGAATGAAAGTTGCTCAATCGACCCGCAGCATCGGTTCATCCATGCCAGATTCTGCCGCTGACTCGATTTGTCCGATGACTTTGGCGCTGGGGTTATCCTCGCGAAGTTGAGAGACTAACGCTTCGGACTTTTCCTTTGCGATCGCGATCAGCAGTCCACCGGATGTCTGTGGATCGAAGAGTGCTTGGAACTCGGCGCGTTCTTTCAGTTTGCTGGGTGATTCGATGCGCGATTCGACTTCTCGATTGGCTGGTGCAAGCGTGCTCTCGTGTCCCTTGTCGGCTAACTCAGAAAAACCGCTCAGCAGAGGCAATTGGGCAAGTTCCAGCGATGCCGACATGTTGCTGGCATCGAGCATCTCGAACAGGTGCCCGGCTAAGCCGAAGCCCGTGACATCGGTGATCGCCGTCGAGTGAAACTCCCGCGCGATCTGGGCAGCGCGCTGATTCGAGATCAGCATTGATGCGAGCATCTCGTCCATCCATTCGGCTCGACAATCACCGTGGCCATGACCAACCAATAATGCGCCAGTGCCAACCGACTTGGTCAGAATCAATTGATCGCCTGGTTGCAGCCCACTCTTCGTTGTCGGTTCTTTGCCGTCGAGCGAACCGAGGACGTTGAAGCCGATCGTAAGATCACTTCCTTCGGTCGTATGACCGCCGAGCAAGTCAGCATCGGCGATATTCAATTCCTTGAGGGCTCCGGCCAATAACTGAAACAACAATTCCGCCTGCTGGCGAGACGGTCCGCGCGGCAACACCGCCATCGTCAAGGCACCGATGGGCTTGGCTCCCATGGCCCAGACATCGCTGAGTGCGTTCAACATGGCGACTCGGCCAACAATATACGGGTCGTCGATAAACGCTTGAAAGAAGTCGATGGTCACGACATCAGCGATGGCCTTTGTTGGATCCAGCAACGCGGCATCATCGGGTTCGTCGAGGCCTTGTCGAGCGAACCGGCTAGCCGGAATGTCGAGTCGCTCGAGGGCTTGCGCGAGGACACTTGCTCCGACTTTGCCGCCGCATCCTCGGCAGCGCATTTCCAATGTTTGTGCGGTTTCTGTCACGACGGGAGTCATTGGTGTCGGCGTGTAGGTCTGGTACATCCGCATGAACTTGCGGTCCAGATAATCTTTCCAGTGCCATGCCCAACGGCCCGAGAAGCCTGTTCCCTTGTAATCCGCGATCGCTCGCCCGTCACCAGTCGCCAGAAGTGATAAGAACCCAGCTTGTGGGTCGTACTGGACTAACTCGCGGCCTTCCAGTGAGCGGCAGATGTTGTCCCACAGAAAGGGACCTTCGCGGACTGCGTACACGCCCGACTTGCGGACGGGGTGATCGACCAGCGTTGCCGTGTCGCCGACAACGAAAACTGGGAAGTCGTCGACTGTGCGAAGCGTTTGCCTGACGGCGAGGAATCCGTCATCGGATTTCGTCAGTTGATAACCTTCCAACTCGGGCGGCGGCGCTGCCGAAGCTGCCCAGATCACGATGTCGGCCGCTTGCGACTTGCCACTGCTGAAAACAAGTTTGTCTTCTTCGAATTGTTCTACTGATTCGCCGAACAAAGTCTCGATGCCGCGTCGTTCAAACTCGCGCCGTACCAACGCGACGGCTTTGGAGCTGTAACCTTTTAAGACGTCGGCTCCTCGATCCAGCAACATCACCGAAGCCCGCCGCTTGTGGGTTTCGAGGTAACCTTGAAGGCACATCGAGATCTCGCAGCCAGCGGCGCCAGCGCCCACAACAACGATTTTCAGTTCATCCGACTTCGCAGCACTGAGTGACTCAAGGCGATTTTCGAGACGGCTCAAGAATGTCGCCATCGGCTTGATACTGAGGACGTTGTCGGAGTTTGCCCACAGTTCTCGCTGAGCCGGCACGGAGCCGATGCCAACTGAAGCGATATCGAAGCGAATGGGCGGTCGATCCGCAAAGTGAATCTCGCGAGCTTCCGGGGCCAGCCCCGCGGCGGAATCGATGATCACCCGCACGTCCGACCCTGCGGTGAATCGAAACAGATCGATTTCCATTTCGTGTGGTTGATACAAGCCCGCCAGTGTGCCCGGCAGCATGCCGCTGTAAGTGGCTCGGCTAAATGGTGAGACCAACGTCAACTTCACGTTGGCGGGCGCGTGCATTTTCCACATACGAACGATGTGCATGTTCGTATGCCCGGCGCCGATCAAGACGACATTGCGAGTAAATTCGCAGAGTGTGAACGTCCAGAATGGTTGGCTCAGTA
>PBMZ01000184.1 GCA_002722955.1 Planctomycetaceae bacterium
AAACGCAAGAAATGTGCTGCGGCACCGACATGTGGCAAGCCTGTCGCCATGCTCACTTGTGGCAAGCCGGCTGCGAAGCCGACCTGTGCCAAACCGGCGCCAAACCCAAACCAACCTGCTGCAAACCGAAAGCAACCTGTGCTTCGCCAAAAGCAACCGACGCAGTTCCCGCTCCGAAGAGTCTCTATGAGCGACTCGGTGGCGAGGCGGCGATCAAGGCCGTTGTCGCGAAATTTGTTGCGCGTGCTGCCTCGAACGAGAAAGTCAACTTCTTCCGCAAGGGCACTGACAAAGAGTGGAAGCCAGGCGAAGGCGATGTTGCTAAGTTGCAAGAGCACCTTGTCAATCTAGTTGGCTCGCTTACTGGCGGTCCCCAAAAGTACACTGGTCGCGAAATGAAGACCATCCATAAAGGCATGAAGATCACGAAGGCCGAATTTGGTGCTATCGCTGCTGATTTGAGTGCGACTTTGAAGGAATTCAAAGTTCCGCAAAAAGAGCACGATGAACTGATTGGGATCGTTGCCACGACTGCGAAAGACATTGTTGAAGAGTAATCGGTCTCAGAATCGATCCAAATCGTAATCTCGCAAGCCGGTACGTTTTCGTACCGGCTTGTTTTATGCGCAAGGTAGGTTGGAACAGGAGATAACAGAGTTGATTATCAATTGAGGGGGGATCCGCGAGCGCCACTCTGTTTACTCCGTTAACTCATGTTCAAAACATGATGCGGTCACCGTCTTGGCACACCTTGCATATTTGCTAATTGGTAAAGATTGCCAAGCTTTCGTTAACCGGATGATTGTGTATCTAAACGGATTTCGCACGACTGCCTGAGCGGCGAGAAAATGTTGGAAGTGAAAGTACTCAAAATTTGCCCCGGCGATTGGCGCGGGCATACTTCACCAAACCGAAGTTCGACTCATCCCCCAAGGGCTTCGGAACTACGCTGAACATTTTGGCAACACATGACTGGCGGGTAGTCGGGCAGCTTGGTCGAAAGACCGGGAGTCGTGTGTCGCTTCCCCCAAAGTCTTGCGGGCTTTTTTATTCACTGATCAGCGTGATTCATCGGCGGCCAAGAGTCAGTCGCCTTTCCCATTCTCGTCGTTTCTTTTTGAAGTCAATCCAGGAGTAAGAGAAATGCGTAAACTGATGACCAAAGCTTTTGCCTTAGGAAGCGCTGCACTTTGTGTTGCCATTCTGGGATCTCAAACTGCCGATGCTGGTTTGTTTGAACTCCTTAAGAAGGATCACCACGAAAAGCCTTCCTGTGCCAAGCCAGCTCCCAAGCCGTCTTGCGCCAAACCAACTGCCAAGCCCTCGTGTGCGAAGCCATCTGCCAAGCCAAGCTGTGTCGCTCCCAAGGCACATGCCAAGCCAAGTTGTGCCAAGCCCGCGCCGAAGCCAAGCTGTGCCAAGCCGGCCGCCCAGCCTTCTTGTGCGAAGCCTCACGCCAAGCCTGCTCCCACTTGCTGCAAGCCGGCTCCGACCTGCTGCAAGCCCAAGCCATCTTGCGCGAAGCCGCATCATCACGAGCACAAAGAAGAAGCCCCGGCCCCGAAGGCCCCGAAGGCTGAATCGAAAGCTTAATCACTTAACGTGATCGCAAAACAAGCCGGTGTGAAGCAATTCGCACCGGCTTGTTTCTTTCTTTGAGATCACCGTTTGCTATCTCGATCCTATTACGACACATCAGATGCTATCATCAAGGGAGCTTTTTCTTGGCTCCTTTGGCAAGGTGAGATGTCCGGCTTTCAGCGAAAACGCAACGCATTCCTTGTTTACGCGGCTTTAGTATTTGTCGTCGCAGGCTTTTGGATGCAGACTTCGAACGAGCCTGTGTTTCTGGGCAAGTACAGCTTCGAATACGCAATGAAAGCGGCCGCGATTTCGTTGACCGCAACCTTCCTGACCATCTCGGCCCACATGCTGCTGACGGCGAAAATGTCACGCCGGGATGATTCTCAGCAACAAGCCCGTCAGAGTGTTCGTGTACTTGCCGTCGTTGCATTGCTTGTTGTGACTTATTCGTTGTGCGAATTCGTAATGACAAGCGTCCATCGAGGAGACGTCGCGGCCGAGAAGCAGGCTCGGCGCGAGCGGCTTGATACTTTTCATCCTTTCTTACAGGTATCGGCGGCCAGCAACGACGAAGCGATGCACATCAATCGCTGGGGCTTTCGTGGCGAGGATATCGAGAAGGATAAGCCAGAGGGAACGTACCGCGTCTTCGTGTTGGGTGGCTCTACTGTTTATTGCAGCCGAGCGAAGTTCGAGGACTCGCATTGTCGTCGTTTAGAGGTCTTGCTGCGATCGGCTTACCCAGCGCGAAGAATTGAAGTGCAAAACGCGGGCTACGACTGGCACACTTCGCAGCATTCCTTGATGAAGTTCTTGTTCGAGATTCAAGACTTCGATCCTGACCTGATCATCGTGATGCACGCGATCAATGATATCTGTCGGAGTTTTTCGCCGCCTCGTTATTCATCGTTGGGCGAGTTTCAGCCGGACTATTCGCACTTTCACGGGCCGTTGGCCGAGATGTTGAAACAGTACGCCGTCGAGGATCAACCGCCAAGATCATGGGTGTGGCATCACACCGTAAAGCTCTTCCAGGATCACTGGTACGCGGATTTCCGTGTTGGTCCCAACGTGCGTCGCGATCAAGAGTGGCGACGTTTTCATTCAGAGGGAAAAACAGTCGACGCGAATTTGTTGCCAAGTCTCGCGACCTATCAACGGAACATGCAGCAATTAATCGAGGTTGTCCGTTCGAAACAGATCGACATGATGATCAGTTCGCAGCCGTCACTTTACAAAGAGTCCATGTCGATTGAAGAGTTGACGTCGCTGACGTTTCCCATGAATGTCTGTCGCAACGAGTTTGAAAATCCTGATATTCAATCGTTGGTCAACGCGATGAAACGCTTCAATGCTGCCAGCGCCGAGTTAGCTCAAGAGAATGATGTTGGCTACGTAACGCTCGCGAAGGAAATGCCGAAGACACTGGACTACTTTGTTGACGATGTGCATTACACCAAGAAGGGCAACGAATTCGTGGCCGAGCAATTCTTTCGCAAGATTCAAGCCGCCGGCTTTCTGCAAGAAGACGCTGAAGATTAAACCCGGATTATTGATGAACATGACCGATATTTCAGTTAGGCGTCACGTTCATGACAACTTGTGGCAAACGCGAGTTTTCACAGAGTAATTCGTGGTCGCCCTGAATTCGTGGTGTTCTTGCTGGGCACTAACCTCCCGATGTTTCGGCATCGTCGCTTTGTCGGCAACAATGAACGCCTCGTCTCCAGGAGCCGTCGCCTTGACCATGCGACCGTAGAATTGGAGCAACTCGCCAAAGAACACTTTGTAGTAAGGATCGGCGATTTGTGGGGCTGAGAAGAAAATCCTCGTTCCGCGCGATGCCTTCTTGGGCTGAGACATCGCATCGACGCCAAAGCCTAATGCGGCGCTTCCCGCAACGCACTGTTTGATGAATCGTCGGCGCTTCATGGCATGAGCAACTTGCCAAATGATGAAGATCGAAATCGCTCGTTTAACGCCAAGCCGGCGCCTGCCGACTTGGCGTTAAACGACGTTTGGTATAAATAGTGTCGACTGCATTCCTCGAAAACGACCTTAGTCATCAAACTCGCGGCCCTCGACACGGGCGATCGTTTCACGAACGGTATCCGGAACGCGGCATGACGAGTTCGTCTCGTAATTAAAGACGACGATCGTCGACGTTGCCTCGGCGGCGACGATGGCGTGCTTCTCGCTGATGACCTGATGGGACATCTGCAAACTGCTGTTTCCAATCTTGGTTACTCGCGAGCCAACATGGACCGTGTCGGGATACCGAAGCTGATTGCGAAAATCACACGTGATCGACGCGAGGATCGCGCCTAAGTTGCTCGCGTAGAGCATTTCGTAACCTTCGATTCCCTCGAAATAATTGATCCGCGCGCACTCGAACCATCGAAAGTATACGACATTGTTGACGTGTTTGATGGCGTCTTGATCGCCCCATTGGACGGGAATGACTTTAACGAAAGGGAAGGGCTCAAGCAGTGAATCAAGTGAGTCGGACAAAGCTGTCTCCTGAAAGGTGAGGCGCCAGTTCTTGGACGTCTAGAGTTCGATGCTGTCGCCAGATTGCATAATCACTGGCTCCGTGCTGGTTTCGCCGCGGACTCGTGCGGCCCAGGCTTTGGCATCCTGTTCGATTAACGACCAAGTGTTGTAATGATCGGGGACGACACGTTTCGGCTTAATCAATTTGACGGCTCGCAACGCGTCGTCTGGTCCCATGGTAAAGTTGTCGCCGATGGGCAAGATTGCCAAGTCGACGCCTTCTTCACCGATCAATTGCATGTCCAAAAATAACCCCGTATCGGCCGCGTGGTAGATGGTTCCATCATTCAGCTTCAGCAGCACTCCGCAGGGATTCCCGCCGTTGGCACCGTCGGGAAGCATGGAGCCGTGATGCGCAATCGTCAATTTCAAGTTACCAAATTCATAATCGCGGGCACCGCCGATGTGTTGCGGGTGTACATTCTCGACGCCCTGTGATTTGAGCCACTCGCAGATTTCGAAGTTCGCGATAACCAACGCGCCTGTCCGGAGGGCGATATCGATGGTATCTCCTGTGTGGTCACCGTGTCCGTGTGTGATCACGATAAAATCTGGAGCAACGTCACCAGCTGTCGTGGACGCTTGCGGGTTTCCGGTAAAGAAAGGGTCGATGATGACAGTCTTGCCATTTGATTCAATTTGAAATGCACCATGACCTAGAAAAGTGACTTTGGACATTTGAAGGATCCTTTTCGTGTAAATCTCGTTGAGCTTATGGCACGGCTGCTGAAGCATTGATCCGAGATTGGACGGAGATCGATGCTCAATTCGGCATGCTACACGGGCTGGTGCCAAGCTCACAAGTTGGTGCTTGGCGAAGGCGTTGATCCGAGAGGTTCGGTATCAACACGAAGCTCTTGTCATGAAGTTTGAAACAGCTAGACTTTAGCCATGGACAACAACTCACTTTTCGCAATCCTGCTTTTGGCGATGGGACTGGCTCTTGTCGTCGTTGAGGGGGTTTTAGCTTCAGGTGGCATCATTGGGATCATTGCCGCGTGCGTCATTGTCGTTTCCGGCATTTGTGCATGGAACGCATGGTGGGTTTCGAACCCGCTGATCTGGTGGGTATACGTGGGATTGGTTGGAGTCGCCGTGCCTGGAACTGCAATTGGGGCAATTTACTATTTGCCCTCAACCGTTTTTGGCAAGCATATCATGGCCGAGCCGCCGACAAGTGAGCACGTTACTCCAGTCACTGACCAGCGTGAGCAATTGAGTCAGTTGATTGGTTCTCAGTGCGTCACGGCGACTCGACTTAATCCTGCTGGATTCGTTGTGGTTAACGGAGAGCGAATCCACTGCGAAAGCGAGGGAATGATGGTGGACCCAAAGTCCAACGTCAAAGTGATTGCCGTAAAGGGAAATCATCTTGTTGTTCGCGAAGTGACCGACGCCGAAGGAGAGTGGAAGTTGGCCGACACGGCGACCGAATCCAAAGCGGAAACACCGTCCGACCTCGATCTGTAGCTTGACTTTGACTAGAATTCAAATTCGAATTACTCCAAATCGATCGTCACGCAAAACATAAGTTCAAAGATTGCCCGCCGAAGGCTGGAGACTTTTCATGAACGTCCCGTTGGCACAAGTGCTGCCATTTGATCCGAGTGGCTGGATGATCTTCGGGTTCATTCTGGTCTTCTTCTTAATGCTGGTGATGTTTGGTGTGTTGGCCCGTTATTTTGGGCTGTATGTCCAGTGTGTCATGACGAACGCCCAGATTTCGTTACCAAGCCTAGTCATCATGTCTCTACGGAAGGTGAATCCGACGATCATCGTTCGTAGCAAGATCATGGCAGTCCAAGCCGGCTTGACGCAGGTTTATCCGATTTCGGCCGACGACTTGCAAGCACACTATCTCGCTGGTGGCAATGTTCCCAACGTGATCAAAGCGTTGATCGCCGCTCATCGAGCGAACCTTGATATCGACTGGCAGACGGCTCAAGCGATCGACTTGGCAGGTCGAGATATCCTGGATGCTGTGCGGACTTCTGTTTATCCCAAAGTCATCGATTGCCCGGACCCCAGAAAGGGTGCGAGAACACTCGATGCGGTTGCAGCTGACGGAATTCAGTTGAAGGCTCGCGCTCGCGTGACGGTGCGGACGAATTTGAACCAGCTTGTCGGTGGTGCGACAGAAGAAACCGTAATTGCTCGTGTTGGCCAAGGTATCGTGCAAGCGATTGGCTCAACGCCGTCGTACGAAGTTGTCCTTGAGAATCCGGATAATATTTCACAAACTGTGTTGAATGAGGGTCTCGAAGCTCAAACGGCATTTGAGATCGTGTCGATTGATATTGCAGATATCGATGTTGGCGACAATATTGGTGCTCGACTGCAAGCTGATCAGGCCGAGGCCGACACGCGGGTGGCTCAGGCCAAGGCCGAAGAAGCTCGAGCGTTAGCGACAGCTCGCGAACAGGAAATGATCGCGAAAGTTCAAGAGTCGCGGGCAAGTGTGGTTTTGGCTGAAGCAGAAGTCCCCAAGGCTATGGCAGAAGCGTTTCAAACAAAACGCCTCGGCTTGTTGGACTACTACGAACTGAAAAACGTTCAAGCCGATACCAAGATGCGAGAGTCGATTTCAGGAATCCGTGCCGAAGGTTCTGATTAATCTTTGAGTGACATTGATGAGCTTGAGTATACTGGCATTTGACGCAGAGGGATTGGTGCCATTCGCCTTTTTCGTAATCAGTATCATCGTTGCAATTATTAATCAGGTGCGGCAGGCGAAGCAGAAAGATAAACAGAAGCCACCTGAGGAGGCTCGTGTGCAAGGCGATTCAAGCGATCCGATTAAGAACGAGATCGAGGCCTTTCTTCGCGAGGTGAACAAGGGGCGTCAAGGACGTCGACCTGCGAATTCTCGGCCAAGTGAACCTTTGGAGATTACCGAGATCGAGGAGCCGATAGAGGGCCTTGACATCGAAGAAATCGAAGAGGCACCGCGCCGCCGCCGTCCTCAGCGTTCTAAGCCGTTGCGAAAAGATCGGGCCGTCAAACGCACCCAGCGAAGACAACCGGAACCTGCCCCAAAGAAGCATTCGCGACCGGGAGGGCGGATCGCCAACCGACACATGGATCGAGAGAACCTCGGTAGCGGCGTTGAGCAGCATGTTTCGGAGCGAATGCAATCGCATGTGGCGAAAGACGCCGAAGGGAATCTGGCTCACAACGTTGACAACAGTGTGCGTGAGCATTTAGGCGAGTTCACGGCGAGAACATTGAAACGGGATAAATCAGAATCGACGAAGGATCAGTTCATCATCGAGTTACTAAAAAGTTCATCCGGTTTGCGGAACGCCATCATCTTGAATGAAATCTTAACTCGCCCGAAATCGCGGAATCGTGGTGAGTCTTAAGAAACGTTCCGGTTCGCGATTCTCTTGCAATCGTTATGTCATCCGACTCGAAATCTCCTGAGACATCGCTTGTTGTGTTGCTATTGGCCGGACCGTTCGAGGTGCGCGGCACAAGTTCCTACACCCTGCGGTTAGGAGAGCACCTGAAAGAGCACGGTGTCACCGCCACGATTGTTACACCCGACGCATCGGCCGTGGAACCGGCTCGGCAGTCTCAGCTTGAAATCCAAGAATACCGTCATTTGATGGTGCCGGTTTTAGGACGCGGTATTCTAGAGTTGCTTTATCGCGACTTAGTAGAGGAGCCGCCCGATGTGATTCACGTACAAAGCCGCACAATGCTAAAACGTGGGGCGTTGCTGGCGCGAAGATTGAGAAGGCCGTTCGTTGTTACAGTCCACGACTGTCCGCTGCCTCGCGAGCGGTTTGTGTTTGATCCACTCTACGGACGTAAAGTGCTAGCCGTCAGCGAGTACGTGCAGAAATCAGTGATCGATACGGGATACGTAGATCCTCAACTGGTCGAAGTCATTCATAGTGGAGTCAACGTTTCGCCGGAATCGGAAGGCATGCTGGTTCTCGACCCAGGGCACACTCCCGTAGTAGGAACCGCAGGACCGCTGGAGTCCGTGAAGGGGCTGCCATATTTCCTGGGGGCAGCTCAGCAAGTGCTCAAATCAGGGCGGCAGGTAGAGTTTCTCGTCTCCGGCGCCGGACCAGAGGAGACAAATCTTCGGCGTCTCACACGCGAGCTTGGCATCAATGATTCGGTAACCTTTGTTCCGAACCTGAAAGATTTCTCCGCGGCTTTGGCAGCCATTGATATCTTTTGCTTGCCTTCGTTGCAACAAGGTCTCGGCACGATCATGCTCGAGGCGATGGCTTGTGGAAAGCCGGTGATTGGCACTCAAGTTGGCGGCATCAGTGCGGCCGTTCGAGACAACGAAACCGGCCTGATTGTGCCGCCATCCGACAGTGCGATCTTGGCGAACCGGATCATCGAACTCTTGGATGATCCGCTTCGCGCCCGATCGATTGGCGAGTCCGCGAAGATGGTAGTGCGCGACGAGTTCGCTGTGGAATACATGGTCAACCGGACCGCCAACATCTACCGAGAAATCGTCGAGCTGGACTCTATGCGAGAATCTCGCTAACAGTCCGCGTTTCGAATTGATGCGCCAACGGCCGTCAATTCACGCGGCGAAACATCTGTTTGTCGAAGATCAGATGTACGAGGCTCTCGGCTTGCCAGTGATCATTCACAGCCAGGATCGCGCCGGCGTTTTTGTCTTTGGAGCTTAGAATGCCGACGTCTTTGATCTTTTGTGGCATGCGGCCGTTTGCTTGGCCGGTTTTGGCGACGACTTCGATGGCGCCGCCGATGGTGGCAACTGGGCTGCCATTGTTGATCGCGTTTTGAATGAAGCTCTTCGTGTCGCAGCGACACTCGCCATTCTTGTAATTGAATTCGCCCCGATTCCCGTCGATCAAGAACACGGCATCGAAGTTCTGTGGTTGATAATCTTGCAAGGTCGTGTTGATGAACACGGGTTTGATTTTGCCGTGTTTCGGTTTCGCCATGCCGGTGCCAACCGAGGCTGTGATGACTTCCACGCCGCGTTTTTGCAACGCTTGCTTCAGAGAGACGTAATGCTGCTCGTAAAAGTAGCCTTGTGGAATCACAACCATCGCGCGGCCGGGACCGCCGGCCACTCGAGTTTTCGGATGCCAGTTTTGTTGATCGGGTGCGCTTGAATCATCCGTGAGCGAATCGCTGATGGCACTTGGCAAACGATCTCGAATGCTGCTCAGGCCACCATCCATCGCCCAGGAAATGCCGTAATACGCCGCGATGACGAGCGCCGTTCCAATTAAGAACCGTCGGGAAACTCGAACTTTCTTCAGCGACTTGACCGCCGCTTCGGCCCCCAAGCGAGTCTTGTCGATCACCAACGAGACGGTTTCGGCGCGGCCGTCGAATTCCGCTTTGGGCTCGCGTTTCGATTGCTTTCGTTCCGACTTTTCTGGCTTCTGTTTGCGGAGCCTTGGCAAAGGCGTCGGCTTGCGATTGACCTTATCGACGGAACTTTGAGGCTCACGTTTGCGGGCTTGTTCGCGGCCGGCTTTTGTTTTCTCTCCGTCCAATAGGCGTTCGAGGTCCTTCGTCAGTTCGGACATGAACTGATAGCGATCTTCCGCGTCCTTGGCGACCATCTTTTGGAAGACGGCATTCATCTCGGGGGAAACGTCGTCGGCAAGCGTTGTTAGATTGGGGATGGGATCTTCACGGTGAGCGATCAGTCGCTCCATGATCGTCTCGCCGTCGAACAACGGTTCGCCGGTCAAGAGAAAGTGCAGCGTGCATCCCAGGCTGTAGATGTCCGAACGCTCGTCCGCGTGCCGGCAGTTCAATGCTTGTTCTGGCGACATATAATCGATTGTGCCGATGACAACGCCCGAATGCGTCATTGTGGCCATCGAAGCTTCGCCGGGAGTTTGATTCAAGTAGGAATCGAAGCGGGCCAGACCCATGTCCAGAATCTTGATCGTGCCCGTCTTGTCCAAGATCAAGTTGTGCGGTTTGATATCGCGGTGAATCACGCCCTCTTCGTGAGCGTAATCCAGGGCCTTGGCTGTTTGCATAATCAACGGCCAGGCTTCGTCGGCAGACACGGGGCCTTCATCTTCGACATGCCGCGCCAGATCGGGTCCGTCGATGAACTCCATCACCAGGAATGGAATGCCATTGGTCTCATCAGCGTCGTGAGCCACAACGATATTGGGGTGAGTCAGCGCGGCAACAGCTTGAATTTCGCGTCGAAATCGTTCAGCCATCTCGGGCGACTTGCGGCTGGACGAATGCAAGACCTTAATGCAGACGATTCGCTGCATTCGGCGGTGCTTGGCCTTGAAGACGTAACCCATTCCGCCTTGGCCGAGCTTTTCCATGACGACGTAATTGCCAAGCACTAAGCCTTTGAACTTCCCGCGACGAAGAGCCTTCGCCTGAAAGGAAGTCAAGCGTTGTCGCTTGACCAGCTCGCGAGCAAACTCATCGGTATCATCGGGCTCGATTTGCTCGATCAAGAACTCGATTTCGCTCGCGTGCATTAACTGGCTGCGTTCGAGACACGAGACAAACGTGTCCAAAGCCACATGCTCGTCAGGTGAGTTGTTTGATTCACTTTTTTGATTCTGAGATCCGCGATCTTTGTCCTTTTCCTTGCCTTGTGCGAATTCGAATTGCATCGCGGGTTGGCAGGCTTGATCGATCAGGTTTTGAAGCTGACCTGGCTTCTTATTTCCGCCCTCGGAGAGTCCAGTCGGCCGCATTGCTTTGAGCAAGCTGTCTTCGCGATGAGTTAACTCGTCAACCTGACGTTGGCAGCGCGGGCAAATCTCGAGATGCTCTAGCAAATTGATCGCATCGTCTTCCATCAAACTGCCAGACGCGTAGCTTAATAGCGTCTTCAACGGTGGGCAGTGAGTGGTGATTTGCTGGGCCTGTGGCATGTTCGATTTTCCCAAGCACGGGATCGACAGTCTTCCAACTTAATGGAACGAGGCGGCATAACTCCGAAGGACAACTTAATTTACCGAATTTCCACTCTCGTCAGGATATGGGTGGAGTGCTCATTAATGTTAGCACGAATCTGACAAAATCACGAACGATGATTCCACCGGAAGCCGGAATTCTGATTAGAGGTGCCAACGGCTAGCTGGCTCCATAAGGCATTTTAATAAAAGAGCTTACGTCAAGACTAGTCGTCGATTAAGTCTTGGAGCACCATTCGCAATCGTCGGCGAATGCGATAATTGGCTTGGCGAACGACTTGCGGGTCGATTTCGAGCCTCTCGGCCACCTCGACGGCGGTTTCTCCTTCAACGGCGACTTGCCAGAAAGATTGCCAGTTCCGCTCGCTATAATCGGGGCGAATTAACTCCATGGCTCGCTGCACAATTTGCTTGTGATCGTCTTCAGCTTCTTGAGGATCGTCGTCCTCAAGTGGATCGGCGATGTTGTCCATGTAGAGCTGCGCGTCAGTGCCACCACGACCAACTGGCTGTTTTCTTCGCCGACGAAAATGATCGGCGACTTTACTGCGGACGATGGAACGCAACCAAGATCGAAACGAACCAACCGACTTTTGCGGCGTGTAGTCGTCGAGTCCTCGGGCGACGGCGCGAAACGTTTCCTGAAACACGTCAGCCGTGTCGTCATCGTGCAAGCCAGATTGCTTACACCATCTTTGTACCAGCGGCCCATAGAGCTCGACCAATTGCCGCCAAGCCCGTTGGTCTTGATCCCGTGCCTGTTGCAACAGGCTGGCTGAAGTGTTGGAAAATGGTGAGTTCATCGACCCGCCCAAAAAGAGCTGAATGGTTCGGTTTTATCTTAGCTTGCGAACCCGAGCCCTTCAACTTGTTTGCCGATGGAAGCATTGATTGGAAGTGTTGAGAAGCCCGGCTTTTGCGAAAAGCCGGGCTTCCTTGGAGAGATCAGTTTGAGGCAGACTGAATGCTCGTCTCAGGGAACTCGGCCGCCCAAGCAAACCAGCGACTTTGGAGGCTGTTGACCCAATCCAGTTCACTTCCACTAAGAGGTCCATCAACGGCGCGTCCAGCCAACGTCCATCGCGAACCAGTCTCGACATCTCGAAACGGTGCTTTCGCGTTGGTGTCATCGTCGACCTTAAAGGTCAATTGTCGATCTGTCAGTTTGCTGCTGAAGGCAACCGCTGATTGCGAATCGCCGTCCCAAAAGACGGCGACTGATTTGTCAGCAACTTGATCATTGAAGACGTGGCGTCCTTTAAGTTTGCCAACAGGCCAAGCCTTACTTTTGTTCTTGACCGTCACTCCCAGGACGTTGGTCATGGGGTCGATTCGTTTGTCGACATTCTTTGTTGATTCCAAGGACCCCTTACTACGAGCCGTTGGCAAGTCGACTGGAACGAACTTCTTGCCATCATACATGCGGTAAGCGACAGACTTGGGATGCAATCCAATCCAATGTTTCCAGTTGGTCAACAAACTGGGAATTCGCTTCAGCCGTTGGCCTTTCCTTGGCCCTGCGAAGATTTCGCCGGAAAGTGCTGATACCAGCGAACCATCGTTGCCTTTGACGACCATCACGCCATTTCGCCAGCCGTGAAATGAGTAGACGTGTTTGTAACCGCGAGATCGTTCAAAGGAGGAGACGTATCCGCCATCGGGATCGTAGAAGAAGATGCCATACGTATCGTTGATGACTCGCGTCGCCGCCAAGAAGTGGCGGATCGGAATGGCACCACCATCGTGTGAACTGCGGAGCCATGCAAGAACGCGGTCGTCGTCACGAACGAAACCTTTTTCGTGTTGGGCGTTGCAATACGAACATTGCGGATTCTTTAGGGCTTGGTAAGCGGTGGGATCCTTGAGCAACCGCAAATTGAACTTACTTGGAATGCTGACTTCATCCGCGAATCCACTTGAGTTCACTTGAGAAACCAGACCGCCCAACAGGACCAAGCAGAGTGTTTGAGATTTCCAATTTCGCATGACAAGACCTTTCATTATTGATTTCGGGCACCAGCGCCCGGACCAAAATGCGAACAACGTTGACGCGTACTATCTGACCAAGTTTACGTTGGAACCATGTCACGTTCTGTAAGCTACGTCACAAGTCGAACGACTTTGCCGTATCGGTCAGTGCCTGCCAAGTACCGTCGTCCAATGGAATTCCTTCTCGAGATCGAAGTTGATGCGTTTCTCGACTTCGATCGTGAGGAAGTCGAATCGCTTCGACGCCCGGCTTTCGTTTCACCGAGCGAACATAGTCGACCAACTTCGCGGACTCGCCCATAAAATGACTTGAGCCGTGGAACTTATCGGGATTCCAAATCAACATCAACACGTTGTTGCAATCGGGATCGTCGTCACCAGCTGGCGGGCACGCGCCACCCGATAAGCCACCGATCAAGATGTCAAAGACCAAGCCCAACCCAAAGCCTTTGTAGCCTTGATCACCGCCCATAGGCAAGATCGTCGCCGGCGGATCCTCGTAGCGAAGACTCGGGTCGTTTGTGGGATTTCCGTCAGGGTCAATCAGCCAGCCGTCGGGACAATCTACCTGAGAGTTGTGGGCAACCTTGATCTTGCCATTAGCGACCGCGCTGGTCGAAATGTCTAGAACCAACGGTTCGGCATCTGTCGGGACGGCAACAGCAATTGGGTTGGTGCTGATTCGAGGCTCGACGCCGCCGGGCGGAGCCACACATTTCAACACTCCATTATCGTTAACGGCCAGTAGCGCTGCTTGTCCGGCCAAGGCTACTTTCTCGACCCATTCACCAAGCCGGCCAACATGACCGCAGAGTTTCAACGTCCCACAAGCAATGCCACTGTTGTCTGCTTTCGTCGAGAGACGTGCGATCAGCGTCGTCATTTGGATTTGGCCGAATCCGTTTTTCGCATCAGCGACCAGTGCGCTGTCCGTTTCGGAAATCACTTCGAATTCCGCGTCGGATACCAGTGCGCCCGACTTCAAAAGGCCAACGTATTCGGGCACTCGGACGACGCCGTGTGAATCGTGACCACAGAGATTGGATTCGACAAGGCTCGCCGCGACGACATCCGCCACGTTCTGGTTGGCTCCGGCAGCTGCCAGAATTCGGGATGCCAATTCTCTCAATTCGTCTGCCGTGTGTGTCGTCGTTGCCAAGGAATCGTCACCTTATTCGACAAAGCGGAAGTCAATGCATCCGAACAAGGACTGAAACACGTCCGACCACACAGCTTCCGCGTCCGTGTCAGTGTGTTGTTCGAGGTATCTTTGTGTGATGCCGCGTTCGTTGAAGTTTGGTGTTCTGGCTAATGTCCAACGGTATGCAAGTTCGATTCGCTCGTCATCCGCGAGTTGCTGAGCTGACAACAAACGCTTGGCGGCCGAGGTGGCTTGTTTCATAACCAACTCACTGTTCATCAGCAGCAGTGCTTGTGTTGGCAACGTACTGCGATTGCGACGACCGACGACAAGGTTCGGATCCGCGAAGTCGAACACTTCAAACATTTCATGCAGCGTGTTGCGAAACACAGGGACATAAACGCTGCGTCGAAGTGTTTTGAACTGATAGCCAAACTCGCTCTTTGCAGACGCTGGAATACTGCTGCCGCCGGGTGTGAGGTCAAGTTGTCCGCTGATTTGAAGCATCGCATCGCGAATGCACTCGGCATCAAGACGGCGGCGACCTCGATAAGAGAGTAGCCGGTTTTCAGGGTCAAGTTTCTTCGCCTTCGTCGTTTGCGAGCCACTCATTCCATAAGTGCGAGACAGCACGATTTGGCGGATTAGTTGTTTGACGCTCCATCCATTTTCGATGAATTCGGCGGCCAGGTGGTTCAGCAACTCGGGATGAGACGGCATTTCTCCCATGCTGCCAAAGTGGTCGACTGTTCGCACGATTCCACTGCCGAACAGATGATGCCAGACTCGGTTTGCCATCACGCGTGCGGTTAAGGGGTTATCGCTGCTGCCAATCCATCGAGCCAATTGCAGGCGCCCGCTCTTGCCGGCTTCAAACTTTGGTGCTGTCTGGTAAGTTGCGACGCTCAAAAATCCTCGAGGCACCACAGGACCCGGATTGTGGACGTTGCCGCGAATACAAACGAACCCGTCTCCAATTTCCTCGGCCGTGTGATCGCGTACCGCCATGACCGTTGGTGGTTTTGCTGGTGCGTTGGCACTTAGCTTCTTCAGTTGCGCTTCTAATGCCGCCAACCGCTTCTTGGCGCTCTCGAGCTTCGCCGTCTCACCGTTAGTTTTAGCAACGTTGACATCAGACTTCTTTTGTGGTGTTTTCAGAGCCTCTTCCGAGAGCAATTGCACGGCGTCTGCGATCGTCACGCCATCAGCACCTTCTGAACTGATGACGATTCGCGCGGGTGTGTCTTTGCGGAATTGAAACTTTCCAAGCGGCTTCCAAAGTCCGTTGATTGGTGGAGTTCGTCGCTGATTGACGATGAATTGTCTCTCACCATCGGCGTGCCAGACCGTCACCTGAGCATTACTGGACCGGTTACCACTGGGTGAGTACGCCAGCCGAACTTCGTAAAGGCCGTCGGCCGGCAGCTTCACTTGGTACTCGGCTTTGCCAACACCAGGGGCTGTATGGTGGTAGCTGTCGTGATAGTAAGCAGGAATCGAAGTACTGGCCGTCCATGTTCCTATCAGCTTCGTTGTCTTGTCTCGTTCGTCAACGACAATACCAGGGACGGAACCAACGGCGGCAACTGCCTTGCCTCGTTTGGGTGTGAGTTTTGTGACGCTCGCTTTAACCGCTGCGATCGCCTTCTGAAGAGGCGCGGCTTGCTTTTCGTATTCTTTTCGGGCAGCGATGGCTTTTTCATCGGCCGGCAGTGATCTCTGCACGGGATTTGAGACATTGGCGTCTGTCAATGTTTGAGTGCTTCGCAGGATGCCAGCCATCGCGTAGTAATCGGTTGTGGGAATCGGATCAAACTTATGATCGTGGCATCGAGCACAGCCAATGGTCATGCCAAGAAACGCGCGTCCTAAGGTGTCGAGTTGCTCGTCGACGACCTCCATTCGTAGTAGCTGCTTGTCCTGCAACTCATAGTTGATCGGGCCGATGGACAAGAAACCCAAGGCGACCAATCGATCCCCTTGTTCTTCAATCGACGAGCTGGGCATTAGGTCGCCCGCGAGTTGCTCGGCAATGAATTGATCGTACGGTTTGTCTTGATTCAAAGACTTAATGACGTAGTCGCGATAACGCCACGCGTTGTGAAAGATGCGAGTCCGGCCGCCGCCGCTGGATTCAGCGAAGCGGACGTAATCCAAGTAGTGCCGGCCCCAGCGTTCACCGAAGTGAGGACTTGCCAGCAATTCATCAACGACGCGTTCGAGTGCTTTCGGCGACTCGTCTTTCAGGTACTTGTCGATTTGCTTCGGAGTTGGCGGCAAGCCAATCAAATCAAAGTAAAGCCGCCGCAAAAGTGTTGTTCGATCCGCATCTTTTGCGGGCGCGAGTCCCTTGGCCTCAAGCTGCTGAAGAATGAAGCGGTCAATGTCGTCGCGGGGCCAATTCTTCAACACGGTGTTGGGCGTTTTCGGCCGTTTTATCGGCCGGAAAGACCAGAAGGAGCGGCCTTTTTCGATATCGATTTCTGACTTCAGCTTGCGTGGTTTACCGTCTCGAGGGTCGGGAGCACCGATCTTCACCCAGCGGATCAAGTCACGGATCGCTTGTTTTGAGAGCTTTCCTTTTGGCGGCATCTCGAAGTCATCGAACTGAATTGCGTTGATCAACAGACTCTCGCTGGGGCGTCCGGGGACGACAGCGGGTCCTGTCTCTCCGCCAGCACGAATTCCCTCGCGCGTGTCGAGTAGTAAGCCGCCGCGGATGTTCTTGCTCTTTTCCGAATGGCACTTGTAGCAATGCTCGACCAACAGCGGTCGAATGCGTGTCTCAAAAAACTTGATTCCCGCATCGTCCTGCGCGACCAACAACGACGGCGAAAGCAATGAAATGGCCGCGAGTTGAATTACAAGGAATCCACAAAATCGCATTTTCGACCTCACAGGTTGCGATGGGAATTGGAACGCATTCATAATACAACAAACACGAACATAGCGAAACGAGCGTTATCGTTGGGCGTTGAGCAGACGTGTTGTGGTCCCGAGACTTCGTTCGCGGGACGTCCTGCGAGCGGAGTCGCAGGACCACAGGCCCTTCAGGCTACTATCATGGCCACAAGCCCTCGTTGGGTCATGAAGCGTTCGATCGATTGGAGTTGATATGAGCTGGCATCGGACTTTTCGTCTTCTTACTGTGCTGATGTTGTTGTTGGCGACAACGTTAATTGCAAATGCTCAAACCGACAGCGAGCGAACGAAGTCGAAGTCTCAAGAGGTCACCGCGCCGAAGAAGTATCGATCGAAGAACTTCATTGTCACGACAGATCTTGTCACCGACGACGCGAAGGATTTGCTTGATCGATTGGAGAACATGTTGCGGCTGATCTCGGGCTATTGGGGACGACCGAATCGGCAAGTCATCGAGATGTACGTTGTCAAAAACTTGTCCAAGTGGCCTCCTGGCTCGTTGCATCCCGACGGCATTGCCAGCGTGCAATCTGGCGGCGGCGTCACGAGGAGCTTGATTTCTCGGCAAGGAAATCGTGGCTATGCGAAATCCATCGTCTATGCGACTGCCGACCGAGGTACTCCTCAGCATGAAGCAGTTCACGCCTATTGTACTCAGACGTTTGGATCGACGGGGCCCGTTTGGTATTCCGAAGGCATGGCCGAGATGGGGCAATACTGGCGCAAAGACGACGACATGAGCGTGAAGTGTCATCCCGTCGTCGCGAAGTACATTCGCAGCAGCCCACCGAAGAGCTTGAACGGAATCGTCAACGGGAATGAAGCGACCGGCGACTCTTGGCAGAATTACGCTTGGCGATGGGCTCTATGCCATCTGTTGGCCGTGAACCCGAATTACTCGAAACGATTTCGACCGTTGGGTCTCGGTCTGCTGACCAAACAAGACGTGAGCTTTGAACAAGTCTACGGATCGATGGCCAAGGAGATTTCGTTCGAGTATCTCTTCTTTCTCGAGAATCTGGACATCGGTTACCGAGTCGACCTATGCGCGTGGGATTGGAAGGCTCGATTCACTCGCCCGAAGGGCAAGGGCTCGCTGCTTTCAAGGATCCGAGCGGATCGTGGCTGGCAACCGTCCAGGATGACGGTCAAGAAAGACGAAGAAATCGAATTTAGCGCCACCGGCACGTGGCAACTTAGCAAAGACGGCAGAAAAACTGATGCCGATGGCAATGGCAAGTCTGGACGTTTGATGGGCATCGTCTTGGACGAGAACTACAAGTTGAGTAAACCTTTTGAGCTTGGCTCATACGGTAGCTTCACCGCGCCGATAGCGGGCAACTTGTATCTCCGCTGCCAAGATTCCTGGACGTCGATAGCCGACAACAAAGGTCGGATTGATGTAAAAATCAAGGTGAAGGGTGTCGGAACACCGTTGACAAATCCCAAGGCGATTAAACATTCCAGCCGCTGATGCCCTGCGCGATTACGTAAGGGAGTGAGTATGAGCAAGCTGACATTAGCACTCGGCGGCGGTGGTGCCCGAGGGGTATCTCATCTGGGTGTCATCGAGATTCTGCTTGAGGCTGAGTTTGAAATCGAGCGATTGGTTGGTGTGAGCAGCGGCAGCTTGGCCAGCGCACTCTACGCGTTCAATGACGACATCACGGGCGTCCAAACAAAGACCATGCAATACTTGATGTCCGCGTCCTTTCAGCGACATCAAGAGGTCTTGTTCGGCGCGGCGCCTGCGGAAGGCTCCGAGGACGCGGGTGGTATGTTCTCGTGGTACGATCGCGTCAAGAGTTACCTGCGAGCGAACTCGTTATTTCATCGAGTGCTCCGTCATCCGGGTCTGTTGCCAGGTATTGTCTTGCATGATGTGGTCGATCACTTGTTGCCCGACGCGGACATTTCCGAGGCCAGCGTGCCATTGACGATCGTCGCAATCGATTTGCTGACGGGACACCCCGTGTTGCTCGAAAAGGGCTCGGTAAGAGACGCTGTGCGAGCTTCATGCTCGCTGCCGGGAATCTTTCCCCCCGTTGAGTTCGAGGGCATGCTGCTCTGCGACATCGGCACGTTCTTCTCCTTGCCCACAACTCTGGCAAGTTCGTACGCCCCCGAATGCCTCGTCGCCGTCGAGGTCAATTCTGCACTGAAAACAGTCCCGACTTGCGAAAGCGCTCTCGATGTTCTCATCCGCATGGGGGAGTTGGCTGAGAACATGTTTCGGAAAAAGGTCCGAGATGCCGCCGATCTGATCATTGAGCCCAAAGTGGCCGGGATTGAATGGTTTGATTTCTCCAACGCAGACAAAGCGATCGAGGCAGGGCGACAAGCGGCGAGAAAATCGATTTCGCAGTTGCGCCAGCTTTGGGGGTAAGTCATCCGTACGAACGCGCCGCCCACGGTATCCTTCGCTCACACGCTTTGATGTTGCGCTTTTGGACTCTATGGAGTGTGGTGGTCAGGCACCGCTTTTGATTTGGCGTTCGCACTGGAGTTCAGGGCGATCTTGAAACTTGAAATCCGGCTTCTATTTCTTTGTTCAATAGAATCGGTGATTCGAAAGGCACTGAAAGGCGAACGATCGCGTGTCTTCGGATTTTGCACGAAGTCTAAAGAATCCAAAGCCGTGCCAGACCACCGCACTCCATAAAGCGCAACATCAAGACTCACGCGGGTTGCATGGGGGAGTGCATTGTGCGTCATCCTGCCGGAAAAGCATCAGCCAGTTGCTGTCTGAGGTCGCTGATCTCGATGGCGGCACCTAGCATTCGGCAAGCCTTGCCGTCAGGATTGCGCAGGATCCGGCTGCGGAATAACACCCAAACCGTCGATCCGCCTTTGTGCTGCATGCGATGCAGGGTGTTGTAGCTTGATGAGTCTCTGTCCAAGGCGTCTTGGATTTTCTTTTCCACCTCGCTTTGTCGGTCGGCTTCAATCAGCCCCAACCAGCCAGCGTACGTATCGGCGATCTCGGACTCTTCATAACCGAGCATGCGTTTGTTGGTGGGAGAGATGTAGAGCGTTTCGGAATCCATCGGCCAGTCGAAGACGCCAATGTCGGCGTAGGCCAAGACGGACTCTCGCCAATTATTCAGGATTTCGAGTTCCTCGACTGATTGCCACAGTCGCTTTTCGCTCTCATCCGGTATGATTGGTGGGCCGTGCATGGTTACCTCGTCGACGAATTCTGCAAACCGCAACTGCGGAACATGCGCTACGGCCCATAGCGACAAGATCAGAATTGAGCATCCTTTTTGTCATTTTCGTAATGAGTCGCATTAACTTTCATAGTGTCTCAATTGACAATGTCCGCAAATCTTGACGTCGACGACCTAGTTTTACCGATTAT
>PBMZ01000185.1 GCA_002722955.1 Planctomycetaceae bacterium
AACGCGCGAACAACACGTTCGTGAGAAGCTCCAACACGTTGCTAATCACAGTTTCTGCTGCGGAAGTCATGATCACGACCACGCTCATTCGCACAGTCACGATTTGTGCTGCACTACAGATGCGGCACACGATCACGACCATGATCATGCGGGCGGTTGTTGCTCTCATGATCACACTGATGAAGCGACCATGCGAGGTTACTTGCGCAATGTCGTGATCGGCGGCGTGGCGCTGTTGGGGCTTGGTGTCAAGCGGCTCGTGTTGGGACCTGGAGCTCTTGTTAGCAATCCGTGGCTCTTTGGAGTCAGTGCTGCTGCGACCATCGTGTCGGGCTATCCGTTCCTGCGAGGCGCGATGCGAACGGCCACTGGCAAGAGCGGTATCAACACCGACACACTGGTTGGTTCGGCCACCATCGCCAGCATCATCATGCGTGAAAACGTCACGGCGCTCAGCGTTGTGTGGCTATTGAACATCGGCGAGTACCTGCAAGCGATCACCTTGCGAAGAACTCGGCAGGCGATCCGATCATTGCTTGAGGTCGAAGATGGCGACGTGTGGCTCGTACTTGATGGTCAAGAGTTGAAGACGCCGCTGGCTCAGATCGAGCCCGGTCACACCATCGCCATTTACGCGGGCCAACGAATTCCAGTCGATGGCGAAATCGTTGGCGGTTCAGGAACCATCAACGAGGCACCGATTACCGGCGAAAGTATGCCAGTGATTCGCAATATCGAAGACGAAGTCTTCGCGGGCACACTGTTAATGACGGGGGACTTGAAGATTCGCGTCACACGAATCGGCTCGGACACCGCCGTCGGCCGTTTGATTCAGCGAGTCGAAGAAGCTCAAAACTTGCGAGCACCGATTCAAACGATCGGCGAGCGATTCTCTGAACGATTCGTCCCGACATCGTTTGTGTTATCTGGCTTGGTGTTCGCGTTAACGGGCAACATCAATCGAGCACTCACGATGCTCTTGGTGGCTTGCCCATGTGCGGCTGGTTTGGCAACGCCGACTGCTGTCAGCGCTACGATTGGCAATGCCGCTCGCCGCGGCATCTTGATCAAAGGTGGAACGCACCTCGAGTCATCCGCCGACTTGGACTGCATCGTCTTCGACAAGACGGGCACGTTGACCGAAGGTATGCCCAGCGTTCAACGCGTCATTGCCCTAACCGACGAGTACACCGCAGACGCGGTCTTATCGATCGCCGCAACTGGTGAATTGCACTCGCAGCACCCGCTGGCGTTGGCCGTTGTCCAACATGCCAACGATTGCGAAATCACGATTCCTCCACATGAGGAATGCGAGATCATTGTCGGCAAGGGCATGCATGCTTTCGGCGAAGATCGCCGCGTGCTGGTTGGCAACGAACGACTGTTGGAACAATTCAACGTTCAACTGCCAGAAGCTGCTCGAACGTCTTACGACGAACACTCGGCCAACGGCGAGACGATGATGTATGTCGCCTCGAACTCGGAAGTCATTGGCTTGATTGGAGTTCGCGACACGATTCGCCCGGAGGCAGCACCGACGCTTCGCGAACTGCGACAACTTGGCGTCGAGCGACTCGTGATGTTGACCGGCGATGGCGAGGAATCCGCTGCCAGCGTCTCACGTATTGTGGGACTGGATGAGTGGCAGTCGCGACTCTTGCCCGAACAGAAATACGATCTGATCAAAGAGTTCCGAGCCAATGGAAATCAAGTCGCCATGGTCGGAGACGGAATCAACGATGCCCCCGCCTTAGCACTTGCCGATGTTGGCGTTGCCATGGGCACTGGCGGTTCGGATGTAGCCATCGAAGCCGCTGATGTCGCACTGGCGGGCGATAACATTCGCCGAGTTGCCACAACGGTTCGGTTAAGCCGGCGAGCGATCAAAGTCATCCGGCAGAACTACGCGATGGCGTTGGGAGTGAACTCGATCGGCGTCGTCGTCGGCGCTTTCGGCGTGATTAATCCGCTATTGGCTGCTACTCTACATAACTTAAGCACCCTTTTAGTCGTCGCCAATTCAGCGCGGCTGATTGGATTTGATCCAGATAAAACGAGGCTGTGACCGTGGTCAACGAAATCGAAGAACTACGAGAGTTGTTGAAGACGGTCGGCTTGCGGTGCACCACCGCGCGTTTGTCCGTGATGCGTGAGCTTCGGAATACGAGCGGGCCGGCTTCGCACGCTGACCTTGCCGACACGCTTGTTCCACAGGGATTCGATAAGGCAACCATCTATCGCAACCTGATGGATTTAACGGATTGCGGCTTAGTCAGTCGCAGCGAGCTGGGAGATCACGTCTGGCGATTCGAACTGCGCGATCCAAATTCCGATTCCGACATCGAGCACCCTCACTTTGTATGCGTCGATTGTGGATCGGTTGTCTGTCTAAAAGAGATCGAGTTTCCCGCAGCAACGCGTCGCAAATGGTCATCCGCTGGCAGCGTGACCGAAGTGCTTCTCAAAGGTCACTGCACCGATTGCGAAACCGCGTCGTAGGCGGTCGTGATACAGTGCGTTTAGAAGCCCGGGTTTTCGCTAAAGCCGGGCTTCTTTGCGTATCAGTGCAGCCGTCGCTCTTCTCGCTCGAAGATGCCGACAACGCCAGCTACAATGCGCCGCAGTGTTCTTGATCGCGCGCCACGTGATGTTGTGGCGAAGTTGAATCAGCCCAATCGTGGGAGTTGCCCTGATGCGTCACACCATTGTTTGTCTCCTCGCCGTTTTCGTTTTCCACGCGTCTCTTTCTGCTGCTGAAAAGATGCCAAAGGTTGCCGATGGCTTCACGATCGAAAAGGTCGCGGCTTCTCCACTCGTGAAGCATCCCATGATGGCTGGCTTCGATGATCGCGGCCGCTTGTTCATCGCGGAAAGCGCCGGCAAGAACCTTCGTGCCGCCGACTTGCTCAAAGAGATGCCGAACTTTATCCGCATGATCGAGGACACCGACGGTGACGGCAGGTTTGATAAGAGCACGATCTTTGCCGACAAAATGAGCTTGCCGATGGGAGCGTTGTGGTATCGAGGCGCGTTGTACGTCGCCGCTCCTCCAAGCATCTGGCGCTTAGAAGATACCGACGGTGATGGTGTTGCCGACAAACGCGACGAGTTGGTCAACAACTTTGGTTTTAGTGGCAACGCCGCGAGCGTTCACGGATGCTTCCTTGGCCCCGATGGCCGCATTTATTGGTGCGACGGCCGTCATGGACACGAGTTCCGCGACAAGAATGGCAAAGTCACCAGCGGTGGGTTGGCCTCACGCATCTTCTCATGCAAGCCCGACGGCAGCGACATTCAAGTACACTGTGCCGGCGGAATGGACAATCCCGTCGAGATCGACTTTCTTCCAACCGGCGAAATGCTGGGGACGGTCAACATCCTGTTGGTGAAGCCGCGAGTCGATTGTTTGATGCACTGGGTTCACGGCGGCGCTTACCCGCACTACGCGACGGCGTTGCCGGAGTTGACTCGCACGGGCGATTTACTCCAACCGATGACGAAGCTGGGGCATGTGGCCGTGTCAGGTATGATGCGAGTCCGCTCGAGCCAACTTGGCAAGGAATTCAAAAACAACATCTTTCTAACTCAGTTCAACAATCACCGAATCGTGCGTTCCGAAGTTGCCCGCAGCGGCGCGACGTTCTCGACAAAGCAGCACGAGTTCGTTGTTTCGGAAGACCCGGATGTTCACTTCACGGACGTTTTGGAGGACGCGGATGGCAGCTTGCTGGTGATCGATACGGGCGGCTGGTTTCGCATAGGTTGTCCCGTTTCGCAAGTCGCCAAACCAGACATTCACGGTGCCATCTATCGAGTTCGCAAGAAGAACTCGCATAGGGTTGATGATTCACGCGGTCGTAAAATCGCATGGAAAAGCCTCGATGCCGACGCGTTGATCAAATTGCTGGACGATGAACGCTTCGCCGTTCGCGAGAAAGCCATCGATCAATTCGCTACGTGGCTTGGCAAGAATGTCCGCCGCGACAAGATTCGCGAGGCCATGCAACCAAACCATCCCGAGCGTCTGCGAAGAAACGTGCGTTGGGCAATTGCCCGAGTTAAGAACGAACCGGCAGCAACGGCTCTTCGTGGCCCGCTGGCTCACGTCATGCTTGCCGACAAAGCAGAGTCGGTTCGCATCGCGACGCTGCGATGCTTGCGAGACTGCCGCGTTGACCACGTCGTCGCGGCTGTGATCAGTGTCCTCAAATCGGATTCCTCAGCAGCCGTCAAACGCGAGGCTGCTGATACGCTGGGAATTCTACTGCGTCCCAAACAACGAATTTCGTCAACGGTGGCATTGAGCGATTCGGAAAACATCGAGGCGCGCGAGCGTGGTAAGCGATACGAAATCGTGGAAACCGTCGATGGCAAATCGTTGAAAGTCGCGAATTGGACGTCCACATTGCATCAGTCCGCGATCGCAATCTTGCTGGAAACGTTGCGGCAACCGTTCGTCGATCGAACGTTGGAGCATGCGGTCATCTACGCCGTCATCAGCACAAACGACCGAAAATCAACGCTGGCGTACCTCAATGATTCCAGTCCCAATATCCGCCGTGCAGCACTGCTCGCGTTGGATCAAATGTATCAAGGTGAATTGACGCGCGAGCAAGTCGTCTCGTTGCTCGACACCGATGACAATAAGTTGCAAACCGAGGCATTACGTATCATCAGCGAACATGAAGGCTGGGCGGATGAAACAGTGGCGCTATTAACAAAGTGGCTGCGTGACCAGCAGATCTCTCAGCAACGTGCGACAGTCTTGCGAGGCTTCTTGTTGGCACAGTCCGACGATGAAGGAATCCAAACGCTGATTGCTGAGTCGCTTGCTGATGACAACACAATCGATGACGCAGCGTTGCTGCTGTTGGAAGTGATGCAACGGAGCTCGTTGAAACAACTGCCCAACTTGTGGGAGCAGCGACTCGGTGATTTGCTGCACCATCAAAGTGCGGAAGTTCGATTGCAGACAATTCGAACTTTGCAAACAAGGCAGCTGGGTCAATTCGATCAGCAACTGAAACAGCTAGCCCGAGACAAGCAGCAACCCACGGAATTGCGAATCGAGGCGATCGGCGCGACGAGCACGACATCTGAATTGGAGTCGGACTTGTTCAACTTCTTAAACGCCCAACTGACGACGGATATAGCGCCATTGGCGAAAGTCTCAGCAGCTCGCGGTTTGGCTCGAGCATCGCTCAGCGACGACATGATGATTCAACTTGCCGAGCAAATTGGTAAGGGCGGACCGATTGTTGGTTCCGTGTTGTTGCGAGCATACTCGAAATCGAAGTCAGAAAAAGTTGGCATGGCCATCGTGCAACAATTGAAGCAAGGCAAGATTGCGACAGTTACCTCGGCAGCCGAGTTATCTCACACGCTCCAATCATATCCGCAAACGGTCAAGACAGCCGCTGCTCCGTTGTTTTCGAAACTTGGCGACGACGCGGCCAAACAACAGGCACGTTTGAACGAGCTGCTACCCAAATTGATCCAAGGCGACATAGAACGAGGTCGTGCGGTCTTCTTCGGAAAGAAAGCGGCATGTTCCAGTTGTCACACCATCGCCGGACAAGGCAGCCGTGTTGGCCCCGACCTTTCTGGGATTGGAGCCATTCGAACTCGACGCGACTTGCTCGAGTCAATCGTCATGCCCAGCGCCACGTTCGCTCGCGAGTTCCGTCCTGTCATCGTGCAGCTTGAAGACGGCAACGTTCATAATGGCCTGATCACTCGACAATCCGCCGACAACGTGTTCTTGCGGAAGGCAGATTTGTCCGAACACCGAATCTCTCGAGATAGCATCGAGGGCATTCGCGAATCGAACGTTTCTATCATGCCACAGGGATTGGAGAAGCTGCTGTCGGAGCAAGAATTGCGTGATTTGCTTGCGTTTCTCGCCAACTTGAAAGAGACGGCGAAGTCCCCGAATTGAAACGAGGCTTCGGAGACAGCACGATTGGGGTGATCACAATTCCTTCCGTTTGGGGTGTGCGTTACAATCGAAGTATGAAGTGTCTCATCATTCTATTGGTTTCGCTGAGCCCCAGCTTCTTGCTTGCCGCTGACGTTGACTACGCACGAGACATTAAACCGGTCTTGCGCGAACGTTGCTTCGCTTGCCATGGTGCACTGAAACAAGAGTCCGATTTGCGGCTTGACGCTGGCGAGTTCATTCGAAAAGGCGGCGAAGGTGGCACGATTATCGCCGCCGGCGATGCCAACGACAGCGAAATCTTGCGACGCGTCACTTCAGAAGACGAAGGCGACCGGATGCCGCCTGAAGGCCAGCCTTTGAGCAAGACTCAGATCGACTTGCTAAGACGTTGGATTCAGCAAGGCGCGAAAACCCCCGCCAGCGACAAACCCGAAGCTGATCCTCGCCAACACTGGGCCTTCCGAGTTGTTCACTCGGACGAGATTCCCGCAGTTGACGCGGCCTCGGCAAATTCGAATCCGATCGACGCATTCCTTTCGGAAGGTCACGTTGGGCGCGGGCTAAAACCGTTAGGCCGCGCTGCAAAACCGTTGCTGCTCCGCCGCATCCATCTTGATTTGATCGGTGTCCCGCCAACTCGCGCGGAACTCGAAGAGTTCCTGGCCGACGAACAACCGGATGCTTATGAACGCGCGGTCACGCGGTTGATGCTGGACCCACGACATGGCGAGCGATGGGCTCGGCATTGGATGGACGTTTGGCGATACACGGATTGGTACGGTTTGGGAGCACAGCTAAGGAACAGTCAAAAGCATATCTGGCACTGGCGCGATTGGATCGTCGAATCGCTGAATGGCGATAAGGGCTATGACCAGATGGTGCTCGAGATGTTGGCCGCCGATGAGTTGAAGCCCACTGATACGAATGCGTTGCGCGGCACTGGCTTTCTGGCTCGTAACTATTATTTGTTCAATCGCACGACTTGGATGGACGACACGATCGAGCACACGTCTAAGGCGTTGCTTGGACTGACGATGAATTGCAGCAAGTGCCACGATCATAAGTACGACCCGATTACTCAGGTCGACTATTACCGCATGCGTGCGTTCTTCGAACCGTATCATGTGCGTCTGGATTCTGTACCGGGCGAGACTGACTTAGAGAAGGACGGTTTACCGCGCGTGTTCGATATGCACCTTGACCGGCCGACCTATCTGCACATTCGTGGGAATGATAAGACTCCGGATAAGGACAATTCGCTGGCACCTGGTGTTCCAGAGCTGTTGGCAAGCGATTCGTTTTCAATCCAGAAGGTCAGCTTGCCAGCGAAAGCTCACACGCCCGCACTGCGATCTTTCGTGTTGGACGATCACGTGGCGATGGCCGAGTCCGTGATTTCCGCCGCCCGCGCCGCAAAGGACAAGGCGGATCAACAAATCAGCTTGGCGGAAAAAGCGACGAAGCATCCAGTCGACTCGGGCAAACTTGTGCTCAAAGACGACTTTCTAGAGCCGAACCCCGACGCATGGGAACAGGGGCCCGGCAAGTGGTCTTACGAACGTGGAAAGCTGATTCAAGCCGAAACTGGTTCTGTGCGTCGTTTCGTGCGAGCACGCAAGCTGCCGCCTTCGGACTTTGTGGCTAAGGTCAAATTCCAAATCATCAGTGGTCAGAAATGGAAGTCCGTCGGAATCTGTTTTGATGTGGTTGATGGACGCGAGAAGTTGGTCTACCTAAGCGCTTATGCTGGCGGGCCGAAATTGCAGGTCTCGTACAACACAGGAAGCGGAGCTACCTACCCTCCCAATGGTCTAAGAAAATACCCCCTCAAAGTTGACCAAAACTTGACGCTGCAAATCGCCGTGCGAGGCCAGCTGGTCAACGCGTCGGTCAACGGCCAACATCAATTGGCATTCCAATTGCCAGTCAAGCGTGAAGCGGGCAGCATCGACTTGATCGCCTTCGATGCCGTTGCCGAGTTTGATGAAGTCGAGATCCGTGAACTTCCGCCTGGTGCCATGTTGTTCTCGCCAGGACAAACAACGTCAGGCCCTGATCCCAAACTGGCAGCAATCGACGCGAAACTTGCCCAGCAAAAGCTGTTGGCCGCTGAGTTGCGTCCCGCGGTAATCAAAGCCGCATATGAGGCCGATCAAGCCAAGTGGACTAACACTGCAGAACAACAACGCCAAAACTTGATTGGCGCCGCGGCACGAGCAGCCCGTGAAATGGATGTTGCCAAAGCGCGGGTCAAGCTGGCGGAAGCAGAACGCAATCTGTTGACGCTTCCCGATAAAGCAAAGGCCGCCAAAGCTGTCAACGACGCCAAGGCTGCATTGGCCAAGGCCGAGAAACAGTTGGAGTCGCCCGGTAATCAATACACGTCAGTCATCGCCAGTCGGCGGTCATTCACAGGTCCGGCTGAGGGAGCGTCAGCGCGATTTCAACCCTACCCAACCACAAGCACTGGTCGCCGCACAGCGTTGGCCAAGTGGATCGTCAGTCGCCAGAATCCGTTGGCTTCACGGGTCGCCGTCAATCACATATGGATGCGTCATTTCGGGCAGCCGTTGGTGGAATCCGTCACCGATTTTGGCCGCCGTGCGAAGCAGCCTATCCAACATAAGCTACTCGATTGGCTAGCCGCAGACTTGATGGATCATGGCTGGAGCATGAAGCGGTTGCACCGCTTGATTGTGACCTCAGAAGCATACCGTCGCAGTTCTTCGACGAAGAATGCCGACCCGCAGACTCAAAGTATTGATTCAAACAACGAATACTATTGGCGACGCTTGCCGATGCGAATGGATGCCCAAGTCATTCGCGACAGCCTGCTGTATCTGTCGTCGGCGATGAACAGCAGTATGGGTGGCCCGTCGATCAAGCCCACTCCTAAAGACAATATGTTTCGCCGAAGTCTGTACTTCTTGCATTCTCGCGACGATCGGGCCAAGTTTTTGGCGATGTTTGACGACGCGGATATCATGAATTGCTACCGTCGCAGCGAAAGCATCGTACCTCAACAGGCGTTGGCTCTTTCCAATAGTGAGCTTTCGTTGACGCTAGCTGCGCGGATTTCGGAGCAACTTGCCGGCGAGATCATTGCAAGAATTCCCGCTGAGGACGGTCGCCGCAACCGCGAGTTCGTCGATCGCGCGATCGCCACAATTCTTTGCCGCCGTCCAACTGCTGAAGAGCACGCATTGTGCTTAGAGGCACTTGCCGAGTTCACCAAACTACTCACCGAACAAAAGGCGAGCCAGCCGGAGCTAAATGCACGAGTTAATCTGGTACACGCACTCTTGAACCACAACGATTTCATTACGATTCGGTAGTCATGCAGAATCAAAGCTTCCTTGAATGGCTGACCAAAGACGGTCCCTCGTGGGGCGTGCCCGTGTTTGTTAGTCCCATTTGCCTCAAGTTCTGCATGTTTTTCTGGTTTAGACACAGTGCGAGGAACTGTTTTGACTGGAAGCAGCACAACCTGCGGCCGATACGCTGTCTCAGCGACATTGATACGATGAAAACAAAGAGTAATGCTGACCGAGGCGCGATATGACAAACCAAACAAGACGTGGGTTCTTTTCAAATCTTAGCACTGGCTGTGCTGGTCTGGCATTGAGTTCGCTGTTGCAACAGGAGGCAGTAGCGAACTTGGACGGCGGCAAAAAACCCGATGGAAAACCGCACTTCGCCCCCAAGGCTAAGAACGTCATCTGGCTATTCATGCGCGGTGGGCTCAGCCATATGGAGAGCTTTGATCCAAAACCCGCGCTGACACAACATGCTGGGAAGTCGATCGGTGATACTCAGTTCAAGTACGTTCAAGATCCCGATTTGCTAAAGCGCGTGCGAGTTGTCGTTGTCAACGATGCCAACGGACAGCAACGCAACAAGATCTATCCTCTGCAAGTTGGCTACAAGAAACGCGGCGAAAGCGGTATCGAGGTCAGCGATTGGTTCCCTCATCTTGGCGGTTGCATCGATGATATGTCCGTCGTTCGCTCGATGTGGACAACCGACGACAACCACGGCGCTCAGATACAGTTTCACTCGGGCCGCCACATGCTCGATCCGCGTGTTCCGACAATTGGGGCATGGGTTACGTATGGGTTGGGTTCGCTGAACGACAACTTGCCAGAGTTTATCGGTATGGGACCGCGGTACTTTGATGTTCGCGACGGTCACTACTTAGGCCCCGCCTACGATGCAGTCAACTTGCGAGTCGATCCCAACAATCCGCTTGACTATGCGAAGCCACAGGGGCGCCTCTCAAGGGAAGAACAAAAACTCGAGTTCGGTTTGGTCAATCGATTGAACCGGTTGGCACAACGCGAGTATCCCGACGATCAAGCATTGGCCGCGCGAATTCAAAGTTACGAGCTGGCTTTTGAAATGCAGACCGCCGTGCCTCAAGTCATCAACTTTGAAAACGAGACCGAATCCACTCAGAAACTGTATGGCTTGGATGAATCTCGCACAAAGTCATTCGGCATGCAGTTACTCGCGGCGCGGCGATTTATTGAACGCGGCGTCCGGTTTATCCAGATCATGCACGGAAGCGGTGCCGCTGGAGCGTGGGACTCGCATTCGAATTTGAAGACGAGCCACGCGAATCTTTCTGGGCAAGTAGATCGGCCAACGGCTGGCTTGCTGAAAGACTTGAAACAGCGTGGGCTCTTGGACGAGACGTTGGTCGTGTTCGCCACCGAGTTCGGTCGCACACCTGGCTCGCAGAATTCCAACGGTCGCGATCACCATCCGTATGGCTTCTCGATTTGGATGGCTGGCGGCGGTTTGAAAGGTGGCACCGCCCACGGAGCAACCGATGAAATCGGATTCCACGCCGTCGAGTCACCTCATTATGTGACCGATGTCCATGCAACAATGATGAAGCAACTCGGCCTCGACGCGCGGTTGTTAGAAGTGCCCGGGCATAAGCGTCTGGAAATCGACTTCGGCCATCCAATTGAAGAGATCATTGCGTAGGCAAAAGTAGGCATCACTGTCGAGTGATGCTCTTTATCGCACGTTGTGCTAAACGTCTTCGTGAAAGGCTCATCACTCGGAGAGTGATGGCTACTTTGCAGCTTGTTGGCGATCGCGCAAATCGTAGCAGACGACTGAATTCTTGAGCCGCACGTACAAGAAGCCGTCGGCAAACGCCGGCATCACACAAGGCACGGGGCCGTGTCGACCGATTTTGCTTTGATACAACTTTTCGGCCTTGGCTTGTCCGTTCGGCTCTTGTTCGATCTTGTCCAGATTCAGTTTCTTGCGAATCGCGGCTTCGGTGGCTAGCCAGCCGGTGTCATCGATCTTGCCATCGATCAGTGGCTCGAAAGACTCGCCCGAAGCGTTAAAACAAAGCAAGCCTTCCAATGCGTAGTACACCTTCTTGTCGGCAGCGATGAGCGATATGTATTGAGGCCGACGGTAGTCGATGGTGACTTGCCAACAGGCTTTCCCTGAAGCAAGGTCAACGCAGGCGAGCCTCTTTTCGCCCTGAACAAAAACATGATCGCCAACAACAACGGGGCTGCTGCCCTTGTCGGCCGCGCCATTAAACGTCCACTCGTGCTTTGCATCTTCGAGCGTCATTTGGAAGCTGCGCAAACCCTTCTTTCGGCTGTTGCCATAAGTCAGCAGTCGATCTCCGGCGATCACTGGCGTTGACAATCCGCCTTCGGATTTGATTCGCCAAAGCTCCTTGCCAGTTGCTGGTTCGACGCAGATGGTCTCGCTGCCGTTGACGTTGACGACGACAAACTGCTTACCATCCTTCTTCCAGAGCACGGGGCTCGTATGAGTTCCACGCGTCAGCTTGGCATCGCCTTCCCAAAGGACTTTACCGTTCTTGGTATCGAGTGCGAAAAGATGACCGGCTAGAAAAATGGCAAGGTTGTCAACGATCACAAACGACGACTGCCAGAACTCGTCGCGGAAGTCTCCTTCCAGCCGCACGCTCCAAAGGTCGTCACCGTTGGCGGCATTGATGCACCGAGCGTGACGGCCAGCCCCGAGAATATAGAGGCGGCCGTCGACAACCGTCGGCGATCCCGATTGCGGAAACCGTGAATAGAACGATTTGCGTTCGTTCTTCCAACGTTCTTGACCAGTATGTCCGTCCAAACACAACACCGTCTCAATGTGACGGTACGACTGGGCAATGAACTCGTCCTCGTCACGTCGTTTGACTTCGTATTCGGCATATTGTTCGGGCGTCATGCCAACGCGTTTTTCTGGCGGCAGCCACGGATACTTCTTCTTGGGCACGTCGCGAAACTTGATTCGCTTATGTGTGAAGAGATAAACGAGCGACTCGGTGTCGCGCCGACTCCCTTCAGGTGCCGGTTTCGTGATTACAACGGGCGAGCCCCAGCCACCATCATTCTTGCCAGAACCGATGCCGTTGGCGGTCCAAATCGGAGTCAGTCCCGTTTCCGGCAATTTCGAAATCAACGCCGGCGAGTCAGCGGCTACGCCATCGCGATTCGAACCGCGCCACTGATTCCAGTCGGCCGCCGAAATAAGTGAGCTAATCGTGATCAAAAGACACAGACTGTAAAGAATACGTATTGGCATGGTTGTCTCTATGAATGTTCTTACTTAGTCCAAGTGTTCGTCGGCCGGATCGAATTTTGGCGTGACGACATTGATAATTTTCATCTTGCCGATTGCCCGATGACGGACTCCCGGCGGAATCATGATGCACATTCCCTCGCGAATGGGGATGATCTCGTCATCCAATTGCATCTTCGCATCTGCCTCGCAAGAAAGAAAGTAATAGGTCTCGGTCAGCGTCTTGTGGTAGTGTACCTGCGCGTCGGTCGAGATTTCCGTAACATGAACAGTTAATGGCAACTCTTCGGTCTCGGCAAAGGCACGTTTTGCGACGCCACATGGACAGTTGACTCCGGGAATCTCGGCAAAGTGAACAACTTCAGCTTTTCGCTTCAATTGGCTCATCGTTCTTCCTATTCTCAAAAACTGACGACTGCCACCGACACAACTGGTTTCGATACAACAAGATTTCGATCATGGCAAAGATCATCGACGGACATCGAGTCATCCGCCAACTCAGTGTGGCCGAAGCCGAGGCTGAACACGAGGTGGTCATTGATGGCAAACCCGTTCCATTCGGTTATAGCAATGCTCGATGGCGATCGCTACTTGCACAGTTTCAAGATGGTGATGAGCTTTGGTTCTCATCGTCGTCCAACGAAGACTGGGACAAATGCAGAGGCTTCGAAGGCATCGTCTTGATTCGTAACGGCAAGGCCATCGACAGTTTCGTAACATTCATGAACTAGCCGACTCGCTAAGGATACTGTGAGAACATGTTGCTATCGGACATTATCGGCGAAGTGTCTTCGGCACCAATCAAGAAACGCAGCGCACTCGTAAGAGCCCTTGAAGTCTCGCTAAGTACGTTGAGTGCTCGGGAAGCATTGCCGCACGCGGCTGAGTGGTATTTCGAGAACTTCGTTGTCGAGGGGACTCCCGATGCTGACTCGGATTACTGGGCCTCGCGAATCACACGGGCTGCGGCCGAGGAGTTGCGTGCGCTTGTGCCGCGATTCGTTGTGCTCTTCAGCGAGTTGCGATCCTGCAATCTCGTTGGCAACAGCGGTGCTGACTGGGGGTACGCCAGCTTAGCGCTGATGCCAGATCCGGTCGATGTCACATTTCAAGACGATGTGCTGCGCGGGCTCTACGAGACGGTTCGAGATTCGGAGAACGAATACCACATGCGGCCCGATCAGATTTGCTTTTACACATTCAGGCGTCTTCCTGAAGACGCCGTCTTGCAGGTCCGGTATGAACACGAATCTCCCGACTGGCGGCTTGGCCACCAAATGATGCGTATCGAAATAGGATCGGACGATGTCGTGAATTACTGGCCAGAGTTGGGCGATGACGAAGAATTCAACTGTGTTGAATGCGAGCTCCTCGCCGACATCGCCAGCGAGATTGGGTTGGAGCATACGTTGCCGATGCAACTGGCAACATTCTTGGCCGTGCTCGCCAATGCCCATTCCGATCAAACTCCAAGCTGGGGCGGCGAGCGAGGTGCTGGGTACTTCGATGAAGGCAACATTCCGTACGTGCTTGGTAAGCTCAAGGACGACGATTGATGCCCGCAACGTCTCCCGTTGTGAGAATCTAAGTCGCAAAATCGGCAAATCCGGACTATTCCGCGAATTCCGACTCTAGCCGTTCGCGCGCTCTGGTCGATCGATAGGAGGGTGAAGGTCCATCGACATGGATCGTGCGTAAACGCGTTGGAACGGGCCGCAGCCAGATGACGCAAGTCGTTGGTTGCCAAACCCTTCCGGCTTCTCCATGACCGGAAATGGATTCCATGGCAGGGAGCCATAACAGATTGACTCGACCAAAACCGTTTGGCGTGACCGCCGGGGTAATGCTGTTCGCTTTGTCCTGTGGCGTCGTTGCGTCGACTCTTGCCGATGACAAACCGTCGTTTCGCTCTTTCCTGAAGCGCGCGGTTGGTTCAAAGGAAGTCAAGTCTGAAGAACCGCGCATTCAGAAGATGGTGCGACAGATGATGGTCGACGCTCATCGAATGGATGAAGCTGGCGACGTCGCCGGAGCCATCAAGCTTGTGCGCCGAGTCGACAAAATGGTGAGCGTGGCCTCACGAACCACTCCGATTGAGTGGACACCAAAGGACGAGCAACCACAGCAATATCTCAAACAGCTCGAAACTCGTTGGCAAAAGATTCAAGCGGAACGAATCCGAACCGCTCAAACGAACAAACCAACTCCAACAAAGTCAGCGGCTCGTCGAATTGTTGGTATTCCACAAAACGCTGAGTCGACTCGGCCGGTCCGGCCAACGAATCCAACGTCGTCGGTCCCGAAGAATGTTGTTCGGTCAGAACCGAAGTTCGTTGCTCCGCCTTTTGAAGAAAGTTTGAAGCCCGAGCAAGGCAACTTGGCGGATAAGACGACGACTCCGCCGTTTGAACCAATCAGTCCGCTTGATGGTGGGGATTGGTCGCCAGCCGAGCGGCTCGAAAACGACACAGAAGACATTCCGTTTGGTGAAGTCGTCGCGTCTGAAGAAGACGAGGCTGATCAGTGGAACCCAATACAACCCGTTCAATTCGAGTCTGAAGAGACCACTCCGGCGGAAGAAAACAAAGCGGCAACCGTGGATAGCAATGTCAGCCCGGCAAGTCGCACGGAAACAAACACCCAACATGACGCTGCCGCACCAGGAATCGAAACGCTCGAGCTGATCAGTCCACTTACGGCCGCCGAACGAGGGCCCAGCATCTTAAAGCTCGACGTTGAGCCAACAAAGGCCGTCGAGCCGCCGGTTCCGGTCGTCACTAAACCGACGATCATTGTGAATTCGCCGACGCGAGCAACACCTTGGTTCCGCACTGCCATGATTCAGTTCTTCAGCACAATCCTGGCATTGTGCTTAGTCCTGATCATCTTCTTGCTCGTGCGACAGTTCGTCTTCCGTCGGTACGGAACGAAGTTAGGGCTCGTGCTGCAAGTCGAACGCCCCGGTGACGAACTGAACGAACACGCTCTTGCTTACGCTCCCGTCGACACGGTCAAGTTTCCTGTGGACGAGCGAAATGATGATGCACCCAAACGGGGCTCGGCACACGATTTTCAGGATATGCCGATTCCGTTGCGAGTTGTTTCCACGTACGAAGACGAGCGGCTTGCTGAAGAAGTTCGGCGTGAGGAGCAAGAGCAATCGATGATGAAACACATCTTCCAACAAAACATTGAATTGCGAGATCAATTGGCGGACTTGAAGTAATCACTTCACCATTCCCCATTTGGGCCAACCATTAGGAGAGATTCCATGGATCAAGGGATTTGCTATATCGGCATGGACTTGGGAACGTTCAAGACATCGGTCGCCTCGAATCATGGAAAGCGTGCCGTCGTTCACAGTGCAGTGGGTTGGCCGAAAGACCATGTCGCTCGCGGCATGTTGGGACGCGATGTGATCTTTGGCGAGGAAATCTTGCAACAACGCTTGGCCTTGGATGTTGTGCGTCCGTTTGCCAAGGGAGCACTCAAGTACATCGATCACTCGGACGCGGGCGTGCCGGCTGAACGAGTTGAGAAGCACAAGGAAGCGGCTCGATTGTTGGGGCAACATGCGTTGGCTCAAACTTGCCCACCGGAAGGTGCCAAGATTTACGGCGTCATCGGCGCCCCGTCTCGCGCCAGCATCATGAACAAGCAAGTCATCATGGAAGCGGCCGAGGAAACTTTCGACGCTGTCGTCATCGTTGCCGAGCCCTTCACTGTTGCATACGGAATGGATCGACTCAGTGACACGTTGGTGGTGGATATTGGAGCGGGCACGATCGACATTTGCCCGATGTACGGAACGTACCCCTCGGAAGAAGACCAAATCACACTTCCCATGGGCGGCGATGCCGTGGATGAAGAATTCTTCAACCGAGTTCGCGAGACGTATCCGGAAGCTCAGCTCTCGATGAACATGGCTCGCGAGATGAAAGAGAAGTACGGCTTCGTCCACGAAGTCAACGAGACCGCGACCGTGACCTTGCCCGTGGATGGCAAGCCGCAGGAATTCGACATCACCGAACCGTTGAAGCAAGCTTGCAAATCAATCGTTCCCTCGATCGTCGAAGCCCTTCGCGAACTGATCGCCAAATTCGATCCCGAGTTCCAACGATCATTGTTGGACAACGTGATTCTGGGTGGCGGTGGAAGCCAACTGAAGGGTTTGGACCGCTTGATCGAAGAAGCGCTCGAACCATACGGCGGTGGCAGTGTGACGCGAGTCTATGACTCTGTCTTCGCTGGTGCCACGGGAGCTTTGAAGCTGGCGATGAGCATGCCGGAAGACTACTGGCAAGAACTAAGCGGCCAACCCAGTGCCACTCAAACCGGCGAGTCGACCGAAGAAGAAGCGGCCATCGCTGCGTAAAAGCAGTCGCTGTTCCGGTTGAGAATCTGCCGCCCCCGACTTTACGTCGGGGGTTTTTGCTTCTTTGCACTGTCGCGTATGCACTATGAACTGTAGTGCAGATACGCGAGGCCCCCCTGAGATAAACTCAGAGGCGGTGAGTAGTCATTGGCGAGTCACTCAATTCCCAACAAGTCTTTGATGATGGGAATCTGCTTCTGGTAGAACACCAGTGCTGCTAGGCCCAAATAGAACGTTGCGCAGGCGACCATGCCGATGCGGTTGATCAGACGCGGGCGGATTTCTTTGGGCAGGACCGTTGTGTTGACTCGCAGCAAAAAGACCGCCGTGCAACCGAGTGCCAGGTTGTTCAAGTTGGCGATGATCAACACCATCAACTTGGGATGCCCGTACTTGCCAAACACGTAAGCACAGACGAACGTCCAACCGACGTAAACACCTAAGATGGTGTAATAGATGTTCTTGACTTTGTCGTCGCCCATCGTCTCGCGAACGCGTTTGTTGCCGGACCAGATGATGTCAGTCCACTTGCGGCAGACATCTTCGATGATCGACATTTGACTGGGCAGCAGTACAAGCATCCCGACGATCAGCGTGCAGACCCACAAGACGTTTTGCATGGTCTCGCCAAACTGAGCCGAATTCCGAAGTCCATCCGCGGTAATCACAGACTGAGCCCAATCGAGTCGCGCCGTGTCGTGAAACAAACTGGAATTGGGTGAAAACTGAAGGGAAAGCAGCGCTGGCAACGCCATACCCATCACGCAACCAGGGCCCCAGATGAATATCTGGTCCGTGATGATGTAGCGCCACCAACCTTTCCAGCGTTTCAAGTTTTCCTCGTTGATCGGAAACACAGTTCCCAGGTGGCTCAGCGAGACCTTGCGGCCACCGACAGCACTCGGGATGGCACCAACCAAGCTGCCCATACCCCAGCCCTTGTCGCGCACGTAGTTGCTATAGGTCGAGTTCCCCAAACCGCCGCCGCCAGCATAGCCAGCAAAAGCACCAAGCAAGGCTATTTGTGTCAGCAGCAAAACGGGAAACTCGCCATCTCGAAAGTAGGCTACGATCACGTTGTCGACGTTCTCGCCGTCCCACTTTCCGTCTCCGTCGAGGTCAATGAAGTTGTCTGGTTTGCCATCGGTCTTGCCGGAAGCTCCCATCGCAACATCGGGCCACTGATCCGGAATGCCGTCACTGTTGGCATCAACGAACTCTTCGGGAGTGCCGTCTCCGTTCAGGTCGGCCCATGCATCCATCTTGCCGTCGCCATCAGAATCCAGCGGCGCGTCGGGATCGCCGTCGTTGTTGAAGTCGGGCCATGTTTGGTTCTCTGCCGCATCCTCAACGGAGCCAAGCCTTGGTTCAATGACATCGAGATGCCCGTCGCGATCGAAGTCCTCGCCTTCATCCAGTTCACCGTTATTGTTGCGGTCCTCGGCATCGACAACGGGCATGTTGCCGAACTTAAAGAAACCACTAAAGACGTTGGCCCAGTTTTCACCGTCTACTGCGAAGACTCCAATGATCAAACAAAAGCCCAACACGCCAAACACCTTGGTGGTCATGACGGCTTCGATCATGTTGTATATTTTTCCACCTACCAAGATCGGCAAGGACACCGCAGCAAGCATGATGTAAGCCAGCGTAACAACCAGCCAGCGATCTTCCTCACCCGGCGGCCGGTCCAAGATCAACGCGGCGATCACAGCGGCACCGTGTGTTGATAGACCCGGTATGAATGCCCCCAGGCTAAGCAGCATCAGCACGCCAATCCAGAATCGCGGTCCGGGCTTTGCTCGCATGAAGCCGGTGAAGACAGGTTCGCCGCTGTACAAAGCGTATCGCCCGCACTCCATATTGTAGAAGACTTGGCAAACGATGGCGATGGCGGCGATCCACATCAGGCTGCCGCCATATCGTGCGGTAATCTCTGAACCCAAGAGCCATTCGCCACCCGCCAATTGAATGCCGCACATCACAATACCGGGGCCAATAAAACCCGCGAGGTTCTTTAAGCCAAGCGGCTTCGCGTCAGGCAAATCCGCGACACTCCAGGTGGGCAAGCAGGTTTCCGGTAACGACTCGTCGGTCAATTGTTCGTCGGCCATGGTGTCAATCAATAAAGGTTGGTTCCGCCAACTCGTCTTTGGGAGTCTTGACGAGTTGCAAGAACGCTTGTTCCAAAGTCAATCGATTGCGAGAAACCTCGAAGATACTCAAGCCAGCAGCCCGCAACGAATCAATTACCTTATCGACATCGGATTGCTCTGAGATCGGCAAGCTCACACGAAGTCGACCGTCATCCAGCGTCGACCAGCGGGTATTTTCAAACTCACAAAGGCAAGGCTTCGCCGCTGACATCTCCCCCACCAACGTCACTTCCACCAACGTGTTTGATAGCTGAGTCATCTCCTCGACGCTGCCGACGTGCATTAGTCGGCCGTGATTCAAGATGGCGACTCGATCGCACACCAATTCCAACTCTTGTAGCAAGTGGCTGTTGAGAAAGATGGTCTTGCCTTCACCCTTCAGACGATTCAAGACGCTGCGGATTTCAGTTCGTCCGACCGGGTCGACGCCATCTGTGGGTTCATCCAAGATCAACAAATCGGGATCGTGCAGCATCGCCTGCGCCAGCCCAAGACGTTGCTGCATACCCTTGGAATACTTCTTGACGGACGTCTTGCCCCAATCGCCAAGACCGACCATGTCAAGTAGCGCCGGTCGGCGTTTCTTCACTTCGGACATCGATAGGCCACTGAGCTGGCCGTAATACTCGAGCGTGGTGTTCCCATTTAAGTGGCGAGGTATCCGGTGGTGTTCGGGCAAGTAGCCAACTTTCTTTCGGCCACCACGATCTCCGACTGGTTGACCAAGCATTTGAGCCTCACCGCCAGACTTCTTCACGATGCCGAGCAATATCTTGATCAGCGTTGTTTTGCCGGCACCGTTCGGGCCAAGTAGGCCAAAGATCTCACCGTTGCCAATCTGAAAGGAAACGCCACGCAAGGCTTCAATCCGCTTACGGCGAATGAATCCGTCTCGATAGACCTTCTGTAAGTTGTCAACTTGGACGACAGGTTGGTCGGTCACGTTCATTTGGCTCTGCTTGAGATGTCTGCTTTGTGTGGGTCGATTCTCAGCAGGTTATCATAAACCGTCCATCGATGGCGAGCAGCCCACAGAGAAAGTCGTCATCACGCTTTGAGACAGCTAGTCAGCGGAGTCCTGAATGTTGTCAAGAATCGATCGGATCCTGTTCGGCGTGAGCATTTTCCGAACGGATCGCGTTCTTCGACGGCACCCATACAGCATCGTGCGCGCCGACACCGGCTCTTCGACATGATGATACCGAGCACTATCCCCGTACCTGGCAATCAGGTAGCGAGTGATCTTTGCACGAATTCCGTAAAGCCATGCTGAGCGAGGATGCAACTCGATCAAGCGATTTAATCGCTCAAGCTTTGCTTCCCACATTGGCAGTAGCGGATGGGGGCCCTTCGCAAAGCCTCCAATAATCGTTAGTTCACAACAATTGAATTCCAATGTAGGGATACGATTTGATCGAGTCATACAGTTCCCGACGACAGTCTTTGTTCGAGAGCGAGTAAAGAAAAATCTCGAGCTGGTCCAATCTGAATTCAGCGGCCTCGTGTTGGCTGCGATTTCTTGAATCCCCTATTTGGAGGGACCGTTGTGAAAGTTCGAGTAACAGCTTTGTGTCTGTGTTTCGTTGTTTGTGGGATATCGAATGTCGCTCGCGCGGATCGGGCAGACGACATTTGGAACGGAATCTGTGACGTTATTGATGCTCAAGCGGCTGCAGATGAAAAAATAGCTCTTCTTGAGGTTATGGCACCTCAAGCGGTAATGCGAGCTTACTATGTTAAGCAGTTGATTGGGGCTTACGCCGGGAGCACGAGAGCCGATTCGATACACCTCATGGCACGTCTTCTTTTCGTCCACGAGAACGGTCCGAAAGTAAACCAGCTGGTGGACGAGGCAGCCTTTCATTTGTTTTTCGGCGAACTCGACGATGCAGAAGCGAAGCTCGGCGAAGCACAACAGCTACAAAGTGATGTGCAAGAGCAAATGGACGAGGCATTTGACTACATGGGCAGTATCTACGATGAGACCGGCCGGTATTTCGCTGATTACTATATCTACAACATGATATAGGTGTGGCCCGGCAACTTTGCCAGAGAGCGAGACGGTCCTTGGTAGTCTAACTCGCAGTGTGGTTAACGTTTCCGCTTCTTCTCGATGCGATCGAGTGTCCTCGCGTAGGTCTTCATGCATTCTTCCAAGCTCTTCTTGAGTTCTCGTAACTCGGCTTGGTTGGCTTGCGAGGCGGCGAAGATTGGTTCGAGCCATTTGTGCATTAGCTCGAATTGGCGGCGGATGACGTTGGCCATTGCCTTCGGGATGCGGTTGACGACGGTGATGCGGTCCGAACCTAGTGTGACCACTGAGCCGTCGTCGGCTTGCGTTTCTTGGACAATTGGCGTTTCGGGGATCGCGACCGGTTGATCGTCGAAGACTGGTTCGGCGGGTTGTTGTGCTGGCGCTGCGGGTTCGTGGAGGTTGGGGACTTCTAGTTGCAGCGGCGGCGGAAGCTGCGCGATTAGGTGTTCGCCGACTTCTTGTAGGTCCTCTTTCAAGGTGCCGAATTGTTCCGTCAAGTTGTTGATGGTGACGTTTAGTTCGGCGTCTTCTAACTTGAGGGGCTCGGGGACAGGCACTGCTGGTTCGGCAAGGCGGTCGGTTCCCTCGGCCACGCTATCGGCGATGCGTTTTAGTTGCTCGGCGAACATGTCGAGTTGTAGGATGACTTGGCCGAACTTGTCGTCGCCGCCGACGCTCTTCAGGCGGTTGTTGCGTTGATAGGTGTTGCGGATCGAGTCCCAGCGTTCGGCGTCTTCGTCGCTGATGATGCCCGTCAACTCCTTGAACTTTAGCATGTTGGCTTCGGTGTCGGACGTCAGCGTTTGCGAGTCGTTTTCGTAGTTCGCCAGGATCAGCGTTTCGAGTTCCTCGTCGTTCATCACCGGTAGCACTTTTTCCGCGATGCGGTTCATGTTCCGATACGAACCTTGCAACTTAAACGGCGGCTCGGTTCGGTATTCGTCGGCTTGAGCGGCCGAGGCAATGTATTCGCGGTTCACGGTCAAGATCACGTCGCGAACTCGCAGCAGCTTTTTCATCACCGAGACCATGTCGGTCAGCTCGTCCGATGAGTAGTTGCCTTCCAAGTCGACGCCTTCTATATCGTCCCGCTCGGCGATACGAATGACGCCGTGAATATCCTTTTGGCTTTGCGAACTGAGCCGGTTCAGCGTCGGGTTCGAGGTGATGCAGTT
>PBMZ01000186.1 GCA_002722955.1 Planctomycetaceae bacterium
AACAGCCGCGTGATCTTTTCCGAATTGAGGGTCCACGGCCCAACCCGATTTCTTGTTGTTATCGATTACGTATTTCACCAACAGCGATGGCTTTTGCTCGAACGTAGCCTTTGCATTTTGAAGCTTCACCGTGACAGGTTTGTTGCCACCGACAAGCGGCTCGGCAGTCACAATCAGATTCGTTAAGTCAAAGTTCCCGTTGCCAGCGCGGCCAGGACCACTTCTGACAAAACTCGGATGCGCCAAGGCCTCGATGCGAAAACCTGTAATCCCCGTCGATTTCGTAACCGCCACAAACGTGTATTTGTCGAACTGAGGATTCTTCTCGGTCGCCAAAATCGAGCCGTCCGGTTGCTTCGTCAAAGTCGCACCACCGTGTGATTTGAACTCGGTCAGATCCAACACCTGCCAGCCCGAAGAAAGCTTGGCGATGTCCGCCGTCTTCTCCCACTCAGCAAATCGGCGCGGCAATTCCTCGGCTTCAAACTTCTTCAGTTTGGCAGCGACCGGTGCGTGCTGCTTGTCGAACTCCGCCTTATTGCGTTTGTAAGCTGCGGGGTCGAGATCCAAGTCAATGTTGCTACGAACCGTCGTGGTGAAAGTCGACAAGAACCGGTAGTAGTCCGCCTGTGGAATCGGATCAAACTTATGATCGTGGCAGCGAGCACACCCGATCGTCAGCCCCAACATGGCCGAACCCGAGGTCGCGGCCATGTCGTCAAGTGCGTCGTATCGAGTCCGCTCGACTTCGTTCTTAGTGATCTGAGTTGGAAACACGCCGGCTCCCAAGAACCCCGTTGCCATCAATGCCAGCGGATCATCGGGAGCAAATTCGTCGCCCGCCAATTGCCAACGCACGAATTGATCGTAGGGCATGTCGGCATTCAGTGCTTTAATGACAAAATCGCGGTAGTGAAATGCAAAGTCACGATTGTAGTCGTGCTCGAAGCCGCTGCTTTCGGCAAACCGAGCGACGTCCAACCAGTGCCGCGCCCAACGTTCGCCATAATGTTGACTTTCGAGCAATCTCGTCAGCAGTCGGTCGAAAGCGTCTGGCGATTTGTCGTTGACGAACTCAGTAATCTCCTCCGGAGTTGGCGGCAGCCCAATCAAGTCAAACGTCGCCCGTCGAATGTATCGACGCCGATCGATGCTGCCGTTCGGATTGATACCCTTGTCTTCAAGGCGCTTTAGCACAAAGCGGTCGATGTCATTGAGCGGCCACTTCGCATCTTTCACCTTCGGTGGCTGCGGACTTGCCAGCGGCTGAAAGGCCCACCACTGTCGGTCTTTCTCGTCGACTTTTCGTGCAGTCCACGGCTTTGCAGTTGCCTTGGATGCGACCAACGGCTCGTCGTAAGGAGCACCGAGATCAATCCACGTCGAGATCGCAGTGATCTCTTTCTGAGTTAGCTGTTCTTCGTTATACGGCATGAAGGGTTGTTCGCGATGTTCGACCAAATCCATCAAGCGGCTACCCTTGGCCTTCCCCAGCGTAAAGGCAACCCCTTCCGCTCCGCCTTTGAGGAGATCTTTTCTGGTGGATAAATCAAACTCGGACTGAATGTCCCCGCCACCGTGACACTTCAGGCAGCGTTTCTTCAAGATCGCGCGGACTTGCTTCTTGAACAGTTCAAGTCCTTTGGCCATCTTCTGCGCGTGCTGCGGGTCGAGTTGGAAGGCCTTGATCTGCTTTTCGACGTCAGATTTGTCGTCGGCTTGGGCAAGTGCCGGGCAAGTGATCGCGAACAACGCAACAATAGCGATTCGATGTTTCATGGTTCGATCAATTCTCTATCGATATCGTTTGAGCCACAGGCGACTCGCCATAGTAACCGGACGTTTCCATCCTAGTTACCACGCGGTCCAACCGCCGTCAACTAGCAGGTTCTGGCCTGTAATGTAGCTCCCGGCATCGCTGGCTAAGAGAACAAGGGCTCCCTTCAATTCGCTTGGTACACCCATGCGTTTCATGGGGTTTTTCGTGCAAAGCCGCTCGACCATTTCAGCTGGAGCCCTTTCGTTGGGGAAAGGCCCGGGACTGAGGCAGTTGACCCTCACATTGTCAGCTGCCCAGTAAGCGGACAAGTGACGTGTCATGTGGACCAAACCACCTTTGAGCGTGTGGTAGTGCACGGGGCTGGCCGGACAAACGTCCTGGTAAGCGTCCGGGTAAGACGCCACGACTCCATACATCGAACCGATGATGACAACCGTCCCGCCGACTCCGCGGTCGACGACGTGATCTCGAAGCCGACGGCCTAACAGGAAATAGCCGGTGGCGTTTTGTAGCTGTTGATTGAAATGCTCCGCTTCCACATTCGTCAGGTCGTGGGAATCGCCCGCGTGTCCATTGTTGACCAAAATGTCAATCTGGCCTGCGGCAGCAACCGCGGCGTCGAAGCCTTCGTTTAATGAGGTCTCGTCGATTTGATTCAACACGACCGAATGATGTTGAGCCCCGCCTGGCGACGGCAATGATTCCGCGGTGGCTTGAGCTTTCTCGGCGTCGCGGCTGGCACAAACAACGCTGGCACCGGCTTCGGCCAACGCGCGAGCGAATGAACTGCCCAGGTATCCCGACGATCCCGTGACCAACGCGACACGTCCCGACAAATCAAACAACTGCTGAACAGTAGGTTCCTTGGACGATCGTGAAATGTTTAAGGCACTGACTTCGTTCACACTCATAACTCAATCCACTTCCGTTCGCGGACCGATTCTAGGGCCGCTAGGTTAACTTTCAGGGTTTGTTTGGCTTCTTCCAAAGGGCACGCGGGCGAGGCTTTGCCTTCAAGGCAATCTAAGAATGCGTCGGCTTGTCTTACAAAAAGATCATCGCGTTCCAATGTGAAGTCCGCTTCCACCGTCCAATCGCTATCGGGATCGACACAACTGAGCAAGCGGTTTGTGCCAGCTTCATAACGCAGCGTGCCTTTGTCGCAAACGACGGTGAGTGTTGTTTCGTTCTTTGCTTGATGCTGATTCAAGCTGAATGATCCCAGCACATTGTCGTGCCGAGTCATCATGTGCACGGTATCCTCGACGTCAACGCCTTCCAAGACGCAATGTTCAGCGTCGGCCACCAATCGTGTGATCGGACCAACAAGCCACTCGGCCGCGTTCATCATGTGAGTGATCGCATCTTGAATGGCACCGCCGCCGGTTTCGTGTTTGGTGTAATAGATTTCGCGATAAGCCGGCCGATAAAACGGAAAGTGCTGTCCCGATGCCATCGCCAAGTTAACCGGCTTTCCGAAGCGACCACTTTGGATGGCCTCACGCATGGCGATCACTGACGGGTGTGCTCGCGTGACGTAAGCGATCGAGACCTGCAACCCGCCGTCCTCGATCATTCGCTCCAATTCATCAACGCCGTCAAATGATGTACTGAGCGGCTTTTCGATCAACAGGTGGCAGCCCTTGTTGGCCAATGCCTGTGCCATCGAAATGTGCAAGTGAGCTGGCGTGCAGATCACGGCGGCGTCGAAGTCTTGTTCGAGGGCATCCTCAAAGGTGGCGAAAGTTTGCGGCAACGAATACGTCGAACCGACTCGCTGCCGAACCTCGTCATTGATTTCATACAACGAGACCAGTGCGCGACCCGTGTGTCCAAAACAACGCACATGACGTTCGCCGATAGAACCGCCGCCGATGACAAGAATTTTCCGCATAAGAACTCCGAGTATGAAGATGCAACTTGCAACTGTACTCGGTGGAGCTCACAGGTTAAAGCTTGGCGTCGAAGTGAATGCCCTGGGCCATGTCTTGGCTGTGCCTGTCCTCTCATTAGATCGATAGATACGATAATTGCTCGAACAACCGCTAATCGGTGACGTCATCTTTTCTCGCCAAGGTGTCCTATGAAAACGTTGTTTGCTTTTCTTTCGTGTTTGCTTGCCACGCTGACGGCTTCAACTGCTGCAGCCGAACAAACAGCGTATTACCCGAAACTTGGGGTCGTTCGAACGACAGAAACATACCGCAAGGTCGGTGACGTCGAGTTGAATGCTCACGTGTTTCAGATTGCTTTACCCGGGCACGCATCGACTCCAATCGGTCGAACGGCGATCGTGTTCTTCTTTGGCGGTGGTTGGAAGAGTGGCAAGACGACTCAGTTTCAACCGCATGCTCAATACTTTGCCACTCGAAATGCGGTCGCAATTACGCCCGAATACCGGATTCGTAACAAACACCAATCGACGGCCATTCAAAGCGTCGAGGATGCCAAAGCCGCCATCCGATGGGTACGGCAAAATGCCAAGCGTCTGGGTGTTGACCCCAACAAAATCGTCGCGGGCGGCGGCTCGGCGGGCGGTCACTTGGCGGCAGCCGTGGCGACGTTGCCCGACGATGACGAAACTAGGAAAAGGTCGGAGCTGAGATGTGTGCCCAATGCGTTGTTGCTGTTCAACCCAGCACTTGACCTGAGGCCTAGTGCTTTCAAGATCACGAAGGACTCGGAACGCTACCAAGACATTCTTTCGCGATTAGGAACAACTCCGGAGAAAATCTCGCCTGTGCTGCACATCACGAAGAAGGCTCCGCCGACCATTATCTTTCACGGAACCGATGATCCAACTGTGCCGTTCTCGCAAGCAACAAACTTCGCCAAGGCCTGGTCCAAGCACGGAGTTTGTCAGGTTGAAGGCTACGAAGGACAAGCTCACGGATTCTTTAACCTGAGCCGCAAGAATAAATACTTTCGGCTAACCGTCGAAGCCGCTGATCGTTTTCTGGTAAAGCACAAATTCTTGAACGGCTCGCCAACAATCAAGGACAAGGAAACCGCGATTCGAGCATCACAACGATAGACGTCGATACTCGGTGCTATTCTTCGTTCGGCGTAACCTATTTCGCTTTGGCTTTCTTCAGATTCATTTCGAAGAACGGCTTCCAGTCCTCGCCTTCTTTGGCTGCTTCGCCGATCTCGTGCCACTTGCCATCAGAGATTTTGGTGGTGTAACGCATTTTTCCCAGCGGTGTTTTCGGAATCTCCCAGCGTAGAGTTTTCTCGTCCACCAGTTTCGCCGTGAAGCTATCGGACCGACCGTTGGACAAGTGCGATTCAAACTTATAGTGCTTGGCTTTGGTGTCGTAAGTAATCCAGCCCAAGGCATCGTGAACAACGCGTTCCTTGCCATTGGGCAACGTCATCTTGTGAATGCCTTCGATCATGATGGCTAAGCCGCCGATCTTTTTCTGCACAAGCTCGGTGCCCTTGAAAGGCGACTTTTGAGGGCTGAATTGAACGTATCCATCGCCTTCCCACGATCCCACCAAGAACTCGAGCTTCTTCATGGCTTCCGATTTTTCTGGATAGTCACGCGTGTTTCGTTGAGCCATCGCAGGGCTGGAGAGGATCAAAAGGGCCATACCAACAAAAAGCGTTCTTAACATTGGTGCTCCGATCGATGTTGTAAGTCTTTGGTTGCCGATTCTTCGACTCTTGTCAGTCTACAGCTGGATTCATCCAATCGCTACAAGTTTAGTGTCGGCGATGTTTCTGACCAATGGTTACGTGTTGTCTTCCATCAGGTTTGTCGTGACGGCGCCAAGCATGAATAGGAACAACCACTAACCGGGTGATAATCGGTTACTCAGTTTCCACATCACGAAAGTGCCATCCAATTCGATCCTGTAGCAGTTCGACCAGTTCTGGGTCCATGAATTGATAATCGTCTGGAATGTCTAACACGTGCAGCGGTGTGCAGCCGAGTGCCTCACGGTACTGGCCTGTAATTCGTGCTCGGTGTTTCGTCTCCATCACGAACACAATGTCGGCCCAGATCAGATCATCGTTAATGAGTTGTCGTGCCGAACGAGGACTCAAACCGCGAGAACGAACAGACAGACGCGGATCGTCTCGAAATACACGCTCGGCAGTTGGGCTCCGCCATTGATTCCGAGAACAAACAAATAAGGTGTTAATTCGAGGCATCGGTGAATGTAGCTTTCACGTTGCTCATTATCGGACGACGTCTTTACGAAATCCAAGATGGCTATTTGCCGCTCATCGTTAGAAGATCCAAAACATCAGAATCGTATTTAGGCTTGGCGTAATCAAGCGCCGTTTGACGAGAGTCGTCCGCAATCAATGGGTCCGCACCATGTGACAGGTAGAGCTTTACGCGAGCAATAGCCTCACGTTTGCGAAACATGGCTTTGAAAAACCAGATCAGCGGAGTGCACCCGTTGTCGTCGGATGCGTTGGGATCAGCCCCAGCTTTAAGCAGACGTTCGGCGGATTTCTTCGTTCCCGCGTACATCAGCGGCGTCAGGCCACCCTCGACCTTGACGTTGGGATCGATGCCGGACGCGAGTAAACGGTCAATTTCATCCAGCAATGTCCAGCGAGTAGCTTCGGCAAGTGCAACACCAGCGCCACGCTTAGATTCGAGTTCTCGTACAAGCATTGTTAGTGCCGCTTGATTATGTTCTTTCATGTCCTTCTGCGTCAAATTGGCAGGCCATCATCACGCAACGCGTGAGTTTTCGGACGACTTAGCCTCGAAGAGGCGACATATAATAGCACCGACCATCAGATTGGGGAAAAGAAGGAAGTTTTTTCGGGTCCGAAGCTGCGAAACTCGCAATATCAAAACTAACGGGTTCCTATGAATAAGGCGAAATGACCACCCGAAGGCAAACACCAAAGTCCTTGAACGGACCCACCAGTGCCCCTGCAATCGAGCCTTGCACTTTCGCCAATTGTTGGGATCATCAAACCGTTGCTCGATTCAATGTGACTTAGGTCGAGGGTGAATGAATGAAGTGCGGAATTCTGCTTTCCGTTTTTCTGCTGAGTGCATCGTGTCTTGGGGCCGATGATTCGCAAGTCGAGATCTCGAATTTCATCGGGCTCAAGCTGCGGCGGATTCCTGCCGGCGAGTTCCAGATGGGTTCAGCGGCTACGGATGCCGGAGCTCGACCCGATGAGCAACCACGCCATTTGGTGCGAATTAGCAAACCGTTTTACATCGGTATGTACGAGGTCACGCAGGGTGAGTTCCAAGCCGTCATGGGTTTCAATCGCAGCTTCTACTCGAACAAAGGGCCGATCAAGGCAAAACTGAGCGAATTCGACACGTCGCGATTTCCGGTGGACGGGGTTACTTGGTATCAGTCCGTTGAGTTCTGTCGCAAGTTGTCATCACTCGAGTCCGAAAAAGCTGCTGGGCGAGTCTACCGATTGCCGACGGAAGCTGAATGGGAATACGTATGCCGCGCGGGCACGACAACGATCTTTGCTTACGGAGACTCCTTGTCGTCGCAACAAGCCAACTTCAACGGCAAGTTCCCTTTCGCCGCAAAGACCAACGTCTTCTTAAATCGGACAACGACTGTTGGATCGTTCAAGCCAAATGCTTTCGGGATCTACGATATGCATGGCAACTTGAACGAATGGTGCATGGACCGTTTCGATCGCGACTATTACAAGACGTCAACAACCACCGACCCCAAAGGACCCAGCAAAGGAACATCTCGCGTTATTCGCGGTGGAGACTGGTACAGTGATGGTCGCGATTGCCGAAGCGCGTTTCGCTACGCAGACATCCCTGATGGCAAGTTCTATGCGATGGGGTTTCGCGTGGTCTGTGAATTGACGGCCGACGGCGCGAGGCTTGACCCCGTCATCGCCGCATCAGGCCGCGTTGCCGACAAGAGTACTCGGAACAGCACTGCAACTTTGAAAGGAATCGCGTCACCAACCTCGGCCGAGGATTGGCCGCGATGGCGAGGACCTCGAGCTGATGGTTCTTGGCAAGCCCCTCGTCTGCCTGCACGCTGGCCCAGCAAAGGGCTTCAGCAAGTTTGGCGTCAAGAAATCGGCGGTGGCTACGGAGGCATCGCCGTCCGTAACGCTCGCGTCTACGTCATGGACCGGCTGAAGTCGCCCAAGGATACTGAACGCGTGCTGTGCTTCGACGCCACAACCGGCGACCACCTTTGGACTCACACGGACGAAGTCGATTACGGCGGCATCAGCTACGACAACGGCCCTCGCTCGACGCCCAATGTCTTCGGTCGTCACGTCTACACACTCGGTGCAACCGGCAGACTGAATTGCTTGAACGCATCCAATGGCGAGGTCGTCTGGACAAAGGATCTAACGCTTGAACAAAAGGCCAAGATCCCGATTTGGGGGTTGAGCGGCTCGCCGGTGGTCTTTGAAGATTTGTTGATCGTACACGCCGGCGCGGAGAGGAATGGTTGCTACATCGCCTTCGAGTTAAACACGGGAGTCGAACGTTGGCGAAGTTTGCCGGATGCCGCAGGCTATGCAACACCGATGTTGGTGGAACATGGTGGCCGAGAACAATTGATTGCCTGGACGCCAGCGGGTATACGCGGACTTGAGCCGAGAACAGGTAAGCAGTTGTGGGAGTTTCCGTTCGAAGTCAACTATGGAACATCCATTGCCGATCCCATCTTTCACGAATCGACGGTTCTCGTTTCCAGCTATTACGAGGGAGCGCGGGCGATCAAGCTAGACGCTAGCGGCTCGTCGGCCAAGCTGGCTTGGATGGACCGCCGCAATCTGCGCGGCTTGATGTCTCAACCACTTTACCGAGACGGATATGCATGGTTGATCGACAAGCGGCATGGGCTGACATGTTTCAATTTCAAGACTGGCGAGAAGCTGTGGGATGACGATAACCGCATGACTCCAAAAGGCCGCAATCCACAAGCTTCATTGGTTTGGATCGGCGAAGAGAACCGGGCACTCGCTCTAAACTCGGACGGCGAACTAATCCTGCTTCGACTGAATCCAAAAGAATATCACGAGGACTCGCGAGCCAAAATTGTCGGTCGCACTTGGGCACACCCAGCATACGCGGGCAATTGTGTTTACGCCCGCAGCGACACGGAAATCGTTTGTGTTCTCTTGCCAACTATTAAATGACGGCATCGTAGTGGGGCAAGTTTGTAACCTGGGGAAGCGTGTTACAGTTAGTCCATGCCAGTGGATCCGCACGGGGACCACTGGCTGTGCCAGTGTTCGTCAACGTGCCTAAATTAGGTTTACAAAGCTCACACAAGCACTGGCAAAGCCAATAGTTCCACGCAGCCGACGATACAAACCGTGCAGGTTGCAGCTGTGTTTTTGCTTGCTGTACATTCATGATACGGTAAGCTAACCGAATGACAAAAAAGAAAAAATCAGCAGCAACAATCTCGCCGCTCGAAATCGAAAAAGCTATTCACATTGTTCGTGGGCAACGAGTGATGTTGGATTCGGATTTGGCAAAACAGTATGGAGTAACCACAGCAGCGCTGAATCAGGCAGTCAAGAGAAACGCCGACCGTTTTCCAGATGATTTTGCCTTTCAACTTTCACAACAAGAATTTACTGCTTTGATATCACAAAATGTGATATCAAAAGGCGGCCGAGGCGGGCGAACTAAAACCCCATGGGTGTTCACGGAACATGGCATCGCGATGCTGTCGAGTGTCTTGCGATCTCCCACTGCTGCCAGAGTCAACATTGAGATCATGCGGACATTTGTCCGACTTCGCCGTTTGATGGCGACTCCAGGTGAATTCGTTGAACAGCTAACAAGACTGGCAGAAACCGTTCAGCTCCACGACGATCAGATTAAGACGATCACGCAAGTGCTACACCAAATGCTTGAAGAGCCAGAACGACCAAAACGACATATTGGATTTGGACGAGAGCAAGACAATTGACGAAGTGGTTGACACGCAATTCCAGTCCAGTGCCTGTGCTGCAGCAAACTTGACTATTGCATTTGCGGATACTTTTCCGCCATCGCGCAGATCAATGAGATTCTCGCATTCAGACAACATCAATTCTTCAAAACTGTCAGTGGACCACTCCATTGCTGGATTCCAAGAAGACCAACACCCGCCAGCCCATTCATCATCGCTGTTGACCGTTTCGGGGTCGAGTACCAGTGACACACCATTCCAGTTAACCAGTGTCTCCAGCCGTCTTCGTTCTGGGCGCCACATGAACCCGGTTGGTAGAATAGTTTCTTGTCTCATACTCGTCTGCTGAGTGCAGTGGCGACACCCTTTACCATTGCCCCTTTAGGAGTTGCCATGAGCATTGACATGACCGAGTTCCGCAAGCTTCCGATTTCAGAGAAGCTGCGTCTTGTTGAAGCACTTTGGGACGACATCGCGTCGTCCGATGAGCCGATCGTGCTTCAACCGTGGCAGCACGACGAAGCAACACGGCGTGCTGCTGACCTCAAAGCAGACCCTTCAATAACAATTGATCGTGAAGAGCTTTGGCGACGAGTAGATGGCTGAGCCTCTTCGATTTCACCCGCTTGTTGCTGACGATCTTGCGGCCGCGACGGCTTGGTACGACGAAATCTCAATCGAACTTGGAAATCGATTTCGTCATACCGTTGACGCTCGTTTCGACTCGATTGAGCAATGGCCAGAATCCTACGGAATCGCTGACGCACCGCTACGTGTTGCCCGAGTCGATCGCTTTCCGTATTTAATCGTATTCGAACATTCACCCGCTGCAACCGAAGTTGTCGGTGTTTTCCATTCGGCAGCTAACCCGAACAAGTGGCGAGCACGGAAGCAGTAAGCAGGTTGCATGATGCGATCTGTACCCGCATCCGTACGCGTGCCACTGTTCGTCAACCTGCCGACGGGCTTCGCACGGGTGCCACTATGCCAGTGTTGGTCAACTTGCCTAAAGAAGGTAACTGTTAGGTCTACAAAGCTCACGCAAGCACTGGCAAAGCCAGTGGCACACAATTCCAATTCACCAGTGCCACCCTGGCGAAGCGGCCCATGCAGCCATGTTTTGTTACCGGCCCCTCTCCCACATGACATTGCCATCGGTGTCGTACCATTCTGGGGGCGTATGGCCGAAGAAGTCCTCGTAATCGCGCCCCTGGTTGACCCGAACCAGACCGTTTTGAAACGCCGCGAGCCGGTCATGGAAGGTGGTGATTTGCATTTCGGCAGCTATTGCGTTTGCAACCGTTATGTAGTTTGTGATCGCCTCGCGCACACATCCATTTGCGGCTGTGTCGGCTAGCCCAAGATCAACGGGCACCAAATAATCCGGTTTCGCCCGGACGAATCCCTCCATTATGGCGATACCAATACACTCACGAACTTCCGTATCGTACAGCTCTTCGTGCGCATCGCCGATCGCCTTGAGTGCGCGAAGTAGTTCAAGGAGAATGGGTTCCATCCAAAAAGGTCCGCTAACATGGATACGCTGCCAACGATGTCATAAATACAGAATCGCAACATCACACCCAGTATAACTTCCGCATGCAAGCACATATAGAAAAACCCAACACTTACGATCCGCTTTGGAAAATGTCATCGCACCAAATACTCGGCGGGTTGCCGCAAGCGGTGAACTGATCGAAGGTGTTTCCCAAAAAGACCTTGCGTTGATTTGCGGTCCTCTTGTAAAACACGCGACGCGAAAATTCGCACGCGGCTGTCCCTGCGCACGCATAGCGTGTTTGTTTGGAACGATGGTTCGGCAACGAGCTCGAACGTCTTTTGAACAAACGGCCTATGGCGGCAGCCGAACGACTCGGCAGGAAGGAATCAGGCCGAGAACTACTCATTGATTCGACAACTTGATTGCCAGGAAAGGAAGCCTAGCATGTCCACAACGGCTGAAATGCTCGCGCATCAGTTTGATGGTACGCTGTTGGGCAACCGACACGTCATCATTCACGGCGCTGAATCGCTTGACCGAGCAGGCCCTCACGACATTGCTTTCGTGGCCGAACAGTCACGGGCTCGAGAATTGCAAGGTTCGGCAGCAGGTGCTGTCTTCGTCGGTAAAGACATCAGCATTGGATCAGACGGAGTCGAAAATGCCGGTCCAGCGTTGATCGTCGTCGACGACGCCCAAGCGGCATTTGTCGAAATACTGCAAGAGTTTCGGCCGCAACCCAAACCCAAACAGCTTGGCATTTCGCCCGATGCCGTGGTAGCCGAGAGCGCCGTCATTGGCGAGGGCACCAGCGTCTATCCCGGTGCCACCATCGACGACAAAACCATCATTGGCGAGAACTGCGTGATCTATCCCGGCGTCTACATTGGCCCCGGCTGCATCATCGGCGACGAAGTCACCTTGCACGCGAACAGCGTGATTTATCACGGCGTGACCATGGGCGATCGCGTCATTATCCACGCGGGAGCAGTCATCGGTGCTGACGGCTTTGGCTATCGCTTCGAGCAAGGCCGCTACATCAAGATTCCTCAATTGGGAGGCGTTCGCATCGAGAACGATGTCGAAATCGGTGCCGGAGCGGCGATCGATCGCGGTATGATCGGACCCACGCAGATCGGCGAGGGCTCGAAAATCGACAACCTCGTTCAAATTGCCCACAACTGTGAGATTGGCAAGCACAACGCCTTTGCCGCTCAGGTCGGCTTCGCAGGCAGCGCATCGACGGGCAACTACGTGCGCTGCGGCGGACAAGTTGGCGTGGCCGACCACGTCCACATGGGAGACGGAAGCACGGTAGCCGCCCAATCCGGCGTCCATAAAGACGTTGCCGATGGGCACACGATGTTTGGGTCGCCGGCCCGACCGGAGCTTGATCAGGTCAAAGTCCTGATGACGATGACGAAACTTCCCGAAATGCGTCAGCAGCTTCGGGAATTGCAAAAGCAAGTTCGCGAGTTGACCAAACAGCTCGATGAGAAAGCGGGAAATGACTGAAGAAGGGCCAACCATTGATTCCCAACCCGCGCTGATCACGCCCTCGGGGCGGCCACGGCGCGTGGGATTATTGGCGGGAAGCGGAAGGTTTCCGTTTATCTTCGCCGACGCCGCGCGCTCTCAAGGACATTCGGTCTTTTGCATGGGCGTGCTGGGCAACGTCGAGCATGAATTGGCGGACCACTGTGACGGCTTTATGACGGCCCCGCTGACTCGCATCGGCAAGGCCATCCGAGTCTTCAAACGTGAAAAGATCGACACCGTCGGGATGGCGGGAAAGATCAACAAGACCTTCATGTTTGATCCGCTGCTGGCCGTTCGGCACGTGCCGGATTGGCGCAGCATTCACATGTGGTTCCGATACGCGCGTGAAAACAAGAAAGACGACACACTGCTGTTGGCCGTCATTCGCGAGTTCGCTCGCGACAATATCAAGTTCCAATCAGCCCTCGAATTCTGTCCGGAGATCCTCGTGAAACACGGATTCTTGACAAAACGCAAGCCCTCGCCTTCTCAGTGGCGCGACATCAAGTTCGGCTGGGAAATGGCCAAGGAAATCGGCCGCATGGACATTGGCCAAACGGTCGTCGTTAACCAAACCGCCGTCATCGCCGTCGAAGCGATCGAAGGAACCGACAAAGCCATCCAGCGTTCCGGCGAACTCTGCAAACGCGGCGGCTTCACAGTCGTCAAGGTTGCCAAACCTCAACAAGACATGCGCTTCGACGTCCCCACAATCGGCCTACAAACCATCCAAACAATGCACGAAGCCGGCGGAAGAGTACTCGCCATCGAAAGTGAAAAAACGATCATACTGGACGAACCAGACGTAATCGATCTGGCCAATAAGCTGGGCATTGTCATCGTTGCCCTGAATGCCGAAGAGCTACGCTTGCGGCTGGCCTCGTAACGAATGATTACGAATCTGTTTGACGCGATCTCAGAGCAGGCCGACGAGGAAATCTTCGAGACGCTAGTTCAATCCGACTCTGTGCATATCGAGCGGATCGTCTCAACCGGTCAGTCATCACCGGCCGACTTTTGGTATGACCAACCAACAGCTGAATGGGTCGTCGTCCTCAAAGGCTCCGCGCAACTTCAGTTCAAAGACGACAATGAACCGCTCGTGATGAGCGAAGGCGACTTCGTCAACATCCCTGCCAATAAGAAGCATCGCGTCGCCAGCACAAGTCGCGAAGTGCCAACCGTCTGGCTCGCGGTTCACTACGAGTAGACACTCTCGGTTATCAACGACCCAATCGCTGAGTGCCTCACAACATCAGCAATCAAGATCAACGCATTCGATCCTGTAACTGCTCACGGGATTGCTTTACGATGTCGTCTGTCGTCGGGTCGTTGATTCTTCAGCAACGACCCGACGCTCTCGAGAACGAATCGCGGTTGGAGCAGACAAGTGAGCAGACCATCTCTTCTTACGTCATGTGCTAGCATTTTTCTTCTCTTCGCGCCTGCGTTTACAGCACAAGCTGCGGACTCGGGTACGATTCAATTCAATGTGAATGACAGTAACGGCGAAGCTGTACCCTGTCGTATTCACTTGCTCGGAGCCGCACGAGGAAGCTCGCGTGTTTTGGCAGAATCGCGTGCGGATGGCGAATGCGGACCTCGATCCGAAAGACCAGAAGTTGATTGAGGAAACGTCCGCGAAGGCATCGAAGCTATCGATGGTCGAAAGCGTTGAGGCGCAGCCATTACCCGCCTCGATCGATCGTTTGATCGAGGCGATGCAATACGTGGGAAGTCTGCTGCCTCGAACGGTTGTTGGGAAACTCAAGAAACTCTCATCCGCTGATGACGATGCCGAAGTCACGAAACAAGTCCAAGAATTGCTCGATCCGCTATGTCTTATCGGTGTGTCGTTACGGGATAAAGGTCCGCCACTGGTTAAACGCGGCGCGGCACCGCGCGAGTTGCTCGAACAAGGCTGGCGTACGTTTCTGATCAAAGTTGTCAACAAACCCTGTAAGACTCGCCGATTGCTGATCGACAGCCCGAATGCTCAACCGCTTCCACATTCACCCGCCGATCAAGTATCGTCGCGATGGATGCAGCTCTCTTCGTTCGAAGGACGGCCCCTGAAACCGAACCTCAGCGGACTTGAATTGGACTACCGCATCGTCCAAATCTACAGCCGTGATCCGGGAACAAAGCAAGCACTCTTGGAATTCACCGTCGCCAACAAAGCCGGCGATGATGGCGAGTTGATTCACGAGTGGCGTTTTGAAAAAGACGCCGATGGCTGGCGCGAGATGAATCAGGTCGACATCAAGGTCCGCGACGGCTCGCTCCATATCACTTCGTCTGGCAACGACCCGTTCATGGGAGCCAACGTTAAGGCTGGCGGCGGCCCGATGGTGCTGCGAATGTGGGCCAAGTCCGAGGTTGATGGAGTCGGCCAGTTCTTCTGGTGGACGAAAGGCATCCCACAAGCCACCGGCAACCGGCAAACGCATTTCTTACTCGAGCCCGGCAAAGAACGCCTCTACGAATTTCCGTTTCAGGTGAAGGTAGAACTCGCCGGCATCCGAATCGACCCACTGGTCAAACCCGGCCGCATGCGAATCGATTGGATCGATCTTTACTCGGCTCAACGATCCGCGAACTGGGCGAAGTTGCCGCTCGACTTGGACTGCAAACAGGCGACGCCCGTCACATTTCGAGTCCTTGACGCCAAAGGTTTACCCGCGTTTGCTAAGTTTGAAATTCGTGACAAAAAGGGACGCATCTATCCGGCGCAGTCGAAACGACTCGCGCCCGATTTCTTCTTTCATCGACAAATCTATCGCGGCGATGGTGAAACCGTTTCGCTACCGCCCGGCAAATACACGATTCGATGTTCTCGGGGGCCGGAGACGATTCCGGAGATCAAGAAACTTGACGTCGGCACGGAACCAACCGAACTGATTTATCGTGTCAGCCGCTGGGTCGATCCGTCCGAATCCGGATGGTGGTCAGGCGACCATAATATCCATGCGGCGGGTTGTCGCCACTATCAGAATCCAACCGAAGGCGTGAAGCCGGCGGACATGATTCGCCACATCATGGGCGAGGACATCAAGGTCGGCTGCTGCTTAACTTGGGGCCCGTGCTTTGATTTTCAGAAACGATTCTTCACCGGCAAGGTCGCCGAGCAGTCGCGCTATCCTTACACGTTGCGGTACGATCTCGAGGTCTCCGGCTTCGGCTCGCACATGTCGGGACACTTGAACCTGTTAAATCTCAAGCAACAAATCTACCCCGGCAGAACATCGAAGAACCACTGGCCAACGCTCGGCCTAAGCACGCTCCGCTGGGCGAGGAAGCAAGGAGCCATCTGCGGCCCCGCTCACTCATCGATTGGCCTAACGAGAATCGTCGGACGTGTTCCCAACACGGAAGACAAAGAGGACCTACACTCGCTGCCCAACTTCAATATCCCAGCCCATGACGGAATCGGCGCGAACGAATTCGTCGTCGATGTCACTCACAAGGTCCCCGGTCCGGATGGAAAACTTGTCCCCGCCGCCGAAGCAAGTAACATTCAACGCCGACGGCGCCGCACGGATTGAAGGTCTCGGCTATGTGCTCGCGGAACTAGTCGTCAACGGCTACCCCGTTGCCAGCAGAAGCCTGCGATCCGATGCGGCCATCCACGATTTCTCGTTCAAACACACCTTCAAGAAAAGCGGCTGGGCAGCGATTCGCGTCTTTCCGAATGCTCACACGAATCCGATCTACGTGGTCGTCGACGACAAGCCGATTCGCGGAACAGTCGACCGCGCACGCTGGTGTCTTGCCGGAGTCGAGCAGTGTTGGAAGTCAAAGCAAAAAACATACGCGGCCGACGAACAAGCCGACGCGAAAGCCGCCTACGATAACGCTCGCAAGGTTTACTCGCAGCTAATCAATGAAGCCAAGTGACGTTTGGGGGAGTGCGGCGTGAATGATCGAACCGACTCGTTATTCGTCAATGTCGACGACGGTCACCAATTCCTTCATTTCTCGCACCGCACGTTCGAAGCCAACCATCACAGCCCGCGCGACAATACCGTGGCCAATGTTCAATTCGCTCACTTCCGGAATCATCGCGATCCGCTCGACATTGCGGTACGTCAGCCCGTGGCCCATGTGCAGTAGTAAACCGCACTCCAAGACCGAATCGCCAGCGAGTTCCAGGGCTTCGAATTCCCGTTGTTGCTCGGCGGCTGACGTCGCGTCGGCGTAGCGCCCCGTGTGAAGTTCCACGGCATCAACGCCCAACTCTTTCGAAGCTTCGATCTGTGATTCGTCCGGATCGATAAACAAGCTGACTTCGATACCAGCATCCTTCAGTTCATCGACACACTTTTTGACGCGGTCGCGATTGCCGATAACGTCCAAGCCACCCTCGGTAGTGATCTCTTCGCGTTTTTCGGGGACTAGTGTTGCTTGGCCTGGTCGCACATCAAGGGCGATACGAGTGATCTCGTCTTCGGCGGCCATCTCCAGATTCAGTTTGACTTGTGTGGTCTCTTTGAGGACTCGCAGGTCGCGGTCTTGGATGTGCCGCCGATCCTCTCGCAAGTGAAGTGTGATGCCATCCGCGCCCGCCAACTCGGCCAGCGCCGCGGCCCAGACAGGATCGGGCTCAATCGTTCGACGAGCTTGCCGAACCGTGGCCACGTGATCGATGTTGACTCCCAGTTTGGGCATGACTTTGCTCCTTACTCTGTGTTGGTTCCCCAGCGTTTCATCAGCTCGTGCGGGATCTCGAGGTGATCGCAAATCCGCGCAACGACGAAGTCCACCAAATCATAAATCGTGATCGGCTCGTGATAAAATCCAGGCATCGCGGGCAACACGACAGCGCCGGTGTCGGCCAACCGTTTCATGTTTTCTAGCTGAATGCTTCCCAGCGGCGTTTCTCTGGGAACGACTATTAACTTACGGCGTTCTTTGAGATGCACGTCGGCGGCGCGGTGAATCAGATTCGTTGACAGACCATTCGCGATACCCGCCAACGTCCCCATTGAACAGGGAACAATCACCATCCCGTCTGTTAAGAACGAGCCGCTGGCGATGCCAGCCCTGAAATCTCGGTAGTGATGATAGTTCAATCGCCCGACCGAAACGTCGCTGTCACTGAAAACCGAACTGACCGCGTACGCGGAAGGACCAGCCGTCCGAGCAAATCGCAGTCGGCTGTCATCAGCCAGCGCGTCGTCGGATGGCATGAGCTGCTCTGGATCAAAGTTGTCCAAGTCGACCTTCAAATCCAACTCGTGCTTCAACACGGTCGCGCCGGATTCACTGATGGTCACATGAACGTTGGCGCCAACGGCTAGCAACACTTCCAACAGACGCGTTGCGTAAATCGATCCGCTTGCCCCCGTGATCGCCACGACCACGTTATGCATGTTTGACTCCCACGTACAATGTCGCCACTCCGAACGTCATCGGAGTCCACGTTACGTCTGTCATCCCGCACTGTTCCATCATTCCCGCCAATTCCTTGCCCTGCGGAAACTCGGAGACCGATTGCGGCAAGTATTGATACGCGGCGTGATTGTTCCTTGCCAACAGTTGCCCGAGTTTGGGCAAGATATTGCGAAAGTACCACTGATAAACACCACGAATCATACGGTTTTCCGGCAACGAGAACTCCAAGACAGCAACGTGACCGCCTGGCTGACAAACGCGCGCCATCTCACGAAGCCCCGCCATTGTGTCGGAAACATTTCTCAGCCCGAATGCCACCGAGACAATTTGAAATTGATCGTCGGGGAAAGGCAAATGCATCGTGTCGGCTTCCAAGAATGTCGGCCGTTCACGCTTGTCATCTTTTGAGAGTCGCTGGTCAACCTTTTGGTTCGCCAAAACCAGCATCTCGTGCGTGAAGTCCGTCCCGATGACAGGAACTTGACCTTTGCCTGCTTTCCAAAAGGAAAAGGCCAAATCGCCAGTCCCCGTGCAGACATCCAGAATCGGAGCGTCGCCCGTCGGCTTGACGCGACGAACGGTTCGCCAGCGCCAATAGTAATCGGTGCCACCCGATAAAAAGTGATTCATGAAGTCGTATCGAGGTGAGATCTCTCCGAACATGTCGCGGATTCGATCGCCCGACTTGTCGACAGAGGCTTCAGGAGTGGGAGTTGCTGTTGTCATGATTTTTAGTTAATCAGTTTCGGCACGGATGGGCAAGGCGCACGCACACAGAAGTGAGGAAAGAACCGCGATTCCGACGGCGAGTTAACTCAAATTGCGCGAATTGTTGGAGCGCAGGATTTCGCCGCCAAGTGCCGCCTTGGCCCATCGAGGCGCCTAAAGGCTGGACTCCAACGAGCTGCCAACCTCATCGATCGAGAGGCTCAGTGCGTCATTCCTCGCACACCAATGTAGGCAGCGACCAGAAACAGCGTGCAGCAGGCCAACAGTTGCAAGTGGCCTTTCCAGCGCAGCATGGCGAACATGCCCAGCACAAAGCAAAGGGTCATTCCGGGATCGCCCCACGGAACCATTGCGTGGATCGTTTCGTGATCGTGGAACAGCCAAAGCGGTTTCAGTTTCCAGTCGTCCAGCGTCGCCGTTCCGGAAACTACCCAATCGGCGGAAGATGAGTCAGCGCGGCTAGCACAGCGACGGCGATCCAAATCCACAACCCGCGCCAACTGCGAGACTCTCGCAGCTGCAAGGAATCCAAATTGACGTCCACTCGAGTGACTCGCACCAGGAACCGACAGATTCGCGTCACGATGTCGAATCGATAATCGAGCGTCGCGACAAGGACTCCAACAACCAAACATGCCAGCAGGTTGTGGCCCCAAATGCGATGGGCCGTGGAGAAGATTTGATTGCCGATAAGAATGGTCAAGCCGTCCCATCGGGACTGGCTCCAGCGAGCCCGGCGAGGCGACGATTTTCCAGCCGTGCCGTTTGTGCAAACCGGACGCCATCGCGCCGGTGGCTCCGACCATCGCGTGCTCAAAGGTCGTCATGGGCTGAATGCCGGATCGCCCGGCGCAAAATCGCCGCGAGGCTCTCGTTGATCTTCGAACAACGCACGGCGACGATCAGCGGGATCGGCTTTGCGATAGGAAATACGATACTCCGTCTGGTCCGTCGTCGTTGTTGTCGAGTGGCCCGATTGCCTGAAGACTTTGTTCTTCTTTTCCTTGGCTTGATTGCCACTCTGGTGGTGATGAGTTTGAGTAACCTGGCCGACGACAACTTCTTCCTCTTGCTCGATCACGTATCCTTCAGGAAAGTGCTGCTGCATCAGCTCTTCGGCATGTTCACGGTGGTTGACAGGCCACGTCGAGTTGGAAGGAATGGCGACGATGCCTTCGTTCTCACTACGCAACACGTACCTTGCCGATTGGCAGCCGACCAAAGAGCACAAAACGATGAGCATTGAGAATAATCGAGCAGTCCGCATTCCGTTACGATCCTCGATCGATAACTGGTTATTCTCGACAGCGAATTCTGTCATTCGCTGTCTCTTTTGATTCGCTGTCGTACGCAATCACTATCCGCGCCGCCACGAAAAAATCACCGACTAAGCGACACGATTCAGCCCTTCCGCTCGCTGCTTCAACACGGCCTCGACTTCCGCAAGCTGATCTTGCGTATTGACGCCCATGGCCTCGTCGATGTCCAGCTTCGCGGCGGCCGAAACTGTATTGCCTTGGTCCTTGAGGATCTCGGCGCAGTCCGTCAGATAGTACTCGGCCTGATTGTTTTCCGGTTTGACGCTCTTCAGCGACTCGAATAACGCTTGGCAATCGAACGCGTAGCAACCCGTGTTGATTTCCTGGATTTCGAGTTGTTCGGCAGTTGCGTCTTTTTGTTCGACGATACGCAAGAAGTTGCCGTCGTCGTCGCGGACGATTCGCCCTAAACCGTCGTTGTTCGCGGTGATCGCGGAACCGACAACACAGGCGGCTGCTTCAGTCGATTGAACGCTCAACAAATCGCTCAGCGAACTTCCTCGCAATAATGGCGTGTCTCCGGCCAAGACCAGCACGGGACCATCAAACTCACCCAGTTGAGGCTCGCACATCATGACGGCGTGACCAGTTCCGTGTTGCTCGGCCTGGAGTGCGAATTCGACGTCGGGATGTTTGCCTAACGATTCCTTGACCAATTCGGCCTTAAAACCAACGACGACGATGATTCGGCTGACACCCGCCTCGCGTGCCGCATCGAGAACGTGCTCGATCATCGGTCGACCACAAACGTGGTGAAGAACTTTGGGTGTCTCGGACTTCATTCGAGTGCTCTTGCCAGCGGCCAGAATAATCGCTGCGCTCACGTTGTTAACTCCTTGGGTGTTTGCGTCGTCCTTGAATTTAGAAGCCCGGCTTTTTCGAAAAACTGGGCTTCGCTTGTGCTAGGAGCAGGCTTAAAACCGCATACCGAATCGAGCAATGAAACCGCTGCTGGGATCGAAGTCTCGAGTCGGGCCGCGGAACTTGACGTCTCGCCCGAAGACGACACCTGCTTCAAGAAAACTACTGACCCCGTATCCCTCACTACGAATTCCAAGCAGAATTCGATAATCCTCGATCTGAATTTGGTCGCGGACTCCCGTGTTCGAGATGCCGACCTCGTAGGCCTCGATATGATATTCGGCCCGCGTATAGAGCCATTGCGAGACACCGTAGATGTTGCCCATGAACAAGCTGATATAGGATTCCGGATACAGAATTCGGAACTCCCAATACTCGTTCGGCGTGAAAACAAAACCGGCGTACGGAATGACTTGATCGTCGACGCGATCCAAGAAACCGGCACCGAAGGCGTACATCAGCTGCTCGGACACGCGGTAGTACAAGATTCCGCTGCCGTCAAATTGATAAGCGTTGGAACTGAGGGCCTGGTCAAAATCGGTGTTGATCGAGGGATCAAAGTCGAGCTGCACACTCCACGGACCTCGAAGCGGCGTCGCCAATTGCATTCCGAGCCCAAATCGATACGCGTCCGGTGAAAGACCAATGGTATCCGTCCCCGGACCGTCGTAGCTTCGATAGCCGAACTGCGGCGCGATCGACCAAACCCAACTCTGACTCCAAGGAATCAGCCAGCAAGGTGGCAGCGGCCTCTTGTATTCCAACTCGGCATTGAGCTCCATGATGCCGAAATCACCAGCTCCATTGGTGTTCTCACTGGGCAAGATTGCGATGTCGGCGCGTGTCGTGGTACCAAAACGATAAGGTTGCGGCCCATTCAGTCGACCCGAAGAACCACCTGCGAAGGGGTCCGGCAATAACGGCTGCTGGGTCATGCCGCCAAACATGTTGCTCAGCCCATGATGCAACGGGGCAATGATGTCGCCGCCATAGGGCGGATCAGCCTCATACTGCTCGGACGCCGAGTTCTGTGCCCGAAGCGACGTTTGAAAAAGCTCACCCGGATCATTCAACCGGGAGGCCAGCCGAGCCGGCGTGGTACTAACATCCGTACTGACCCAATTCCCGTCATTCGTGTCTACCCAGACACCTTTGGACGTCATCTGATACACGGGAGCGTGATCAGTGGGTGAGCCAGAAATCAATGCAGCGAGGCAAAGAATAGAAGCATTCACAGGTCAACCCCTTCGGGACGGGGAGTGGAGAGATCAGCAAGACGGTTAATTCGGGAGAGAACCGCCACACTTTCGGGAGGTGAGTCAAGTTGCTGATGTGGTCGGGGGCGGAAGTTTTCCAAATATCCCAAGTTGCGTCAATCTCAGTTTTGATCTGAGCGAACATTCGCAGCAGCGGCACCAGTCAGTTGACGAACTCACCTCATTCATCAATCATGAATTCTCAGAAAACGGCAAGAAAATCTCGTTCCAGACGACCCTTCAAGCTTTCCCTGTGTCCTGACATCGCCTTCATCAACAGCTCTACAAATCTCAGTTTCCCGGACCAAATCATGTCTGTCCCTCGCGTCGCGATTGTCGGCCGACCTAATGTTGGAAAAAGCTCGATCTTCAATTGGTTGGCCAAGCGGCTCGTCGCCATCGTCGATCCGACGGCTGGTGTCACGCGCGATCGTGTCACGCATCTGATGCACGAAAAGAACCGCTACTTCGAGATCATCGATACCGGCGGCATCGGCATTGTCGACAGCGACGACTTGTCCGAGGAAATCGAAACGCAGATCGACATCGCCCTGGAAGAAGCCGACTTAATCGTCTTCGTCGTCGACGGACAAGCCGGCGTCGTCCCCTTGGACGAAGAGGTCGCGGGCCGTTTGCGATTGATCGAGAAACCCAAAATCCTGGTCATGAACAAGGCCGACTCAACCCGCACTGATGACGAGATCTCGCAGTTCTATCGCTTGGCCGATTCGCCAACCGTCGTGACCAGCGTCAAAGGCAACCGCAATCGTGGACTGCTGATCGAAGCCATCGTCAATCAACTGCCACCGGCTGAAGACGACGAGTCGAACACTGGGGCCAATTTGTCAGAAGAGCCGGAATTGAAGTTGGCCATCGTCGGACGCCGCAATGTGGGCAAGAGCACGTTCATCAACGCGTTGGCTCAAGAAGATCGAGTTATCACCAGCGAGATTCCCGGAACGACTCGCGACAGCATCGACATCCGCTTCGAGCTGGACGGCAAATCGTTCATCGCCATCGACACTCCCGGCGTCCGCAAAAAGAAGAGCTTGGCCAACGACATCGAGTTCTACGGTTTGGTCCGAGCTCAACGAAGCATTCGACGCGCGGATGTTGTGATGATGTTCTTCGATTCGCAAGCGACGATCTCAAAGGTCGACAAACAATTGGTCGAGGAAATCGCGAGACACTACAAACCGTGCATCTTAGTCGTCAACAAATGGGACTTGGCTCTTGAAGGTGGCATGACCAATGAGAAGTGGACCGAATACTTGACGAAGACATTTGGCTCCGTGCGTCATGCCCCGCTGGCGTTTATCACGGCGATCGATAGTCGCAACATCAAGCAATTGATCAACCTGGCACAAACGATCTTCAAGCAAGCTCGCGAACGCGTGCCGACATCTAAGCTGAACAAACTGGTCAAGGCGGCCATCGACAACAACATGCCGCCGTATCGAAAAAATCGGCGCCCCAAAATCTTCTTCGCCACGCAAGTTGCCTCCAGCCCACCCACGATTGTGGTCAAGTGTAACGACCCGTCGCTCTTCGATGATTCTTGGAAACGTTACTTACTGGGGGTCTTTCGCGAGCACCTTCCCTTCCAGGAAGTGCCCATTAAACTCTACATGAGACCACGCAAAGGCGACGAGGAGCTCGACGTAGATTAGTGCTTTGTTTTCAATCTGCTCGATGCTACTCTGTGAGAAATCGACCCGACGCGCTAATCACTGCAAGCACCCATTGAATAGAGAATCAACATGACCAACGCACTACGGCTCGGCATGTTTGTCATGCCCATCCACGACCCGGACAAGCCGCTGACACAATGCATCGACGAGGATCTGGAATTAGCCGTCAAGTGCGAAGACCTAGGCTTCGATGATTTCTGGGTTGGCGAGCACCACTCTTCGAATATCGAAAACATTGTGATGCCCGAGATCTTTCTGGGCAAAGTCTTGGGTATGACCGAACGAATTCGAATCGGTCCGGCTCCAGTGTGCTTGCAGTATCATCATCCGATGCATGTTGCCGGGCGGCTGGCGTTCTTGGATCACATGTCGCACGGTCGCCTGAATGTTTGCTTTGGTCCGGGCGCCATCCCTACGGACATGGAAGTTTATGGTGCTCATCCCAAGGAAATGGGAGCCCGCGTCGCGGAGTCGATCGATATGATCATGCGGCTTTGGGAAGGCGATTTGCCCGTCGACATCGAAGGACAGTTCTGGAACGTCAAGATGAAAGACAACATCAACACCCAGTTTGGTGTTGGCTTCTTGCATAAACCGTTGCAACAACCTTATCCGCCGATTTATGTGCCAAGCATCTCGAAGGCATCGCCGGGGCTCAAAAAAGCCGCCGAACGTGGTTTCCGGTTCATCAGTCACCACATGATTCATGCAGAGACGCTGAAGGAACAGTGGAAGACGTATTCAGAAGCCGCCGAAGCGGTCGGCCGAGAGGCCAATCCGGCCGACTGGGCTGTTGCTCGCAATGTGTTCGTCGCGGAAACGACCGAGGAAGCTCAACGGCTCGCGCGAGGAAACTCGTTAGGCTCGTGCATTCAATACATCCTGGATCTCACCGACGCGACCGCTCCCACAGGCGTGGCCATGTGGAAGCGGAACGAAGAACAAGCCGATACAGACTGCACACTGGACTACTTCATGGACGACGTCGTCATTGCCGGCGACCCGGATCACGTGGCTAACGAATTGTTGAAACTGCGAGAAGAGATCGGCCCGTTTGGTAATCTGGTGCTCACAGCCCACGATTGGGATGATCGCAATTCGTGGATTCGCAGTCTGGAGCTGTTCGCGAGCGAAGTAATGCCCAAGGTAAATCAAGCCATCGGTTAGCCACCTTTATGCACGCGTCCATTCGGCAAATACACGATTCGGCATTTGAACTGGTGATCGTCGTCGCCGGTGGCGGCGCGAGTGCGATTGGCGAGTTGCTTCAAGTCCCGGGTGCCTCGCGGACCGTGTTGGAAGCCGCCGTGCCGTATGCCAGCGAGTCACTTGCCAGCTGGCTTGGCCGATCTCCTGATCAATACTGCAATGCCGAAACCGCGCTCGCAATGGCCACAGTCGCACACCGCCGAGCACGGCAACTGGCGGACACCAACGCTTCGATTCTAGGTGTAAGTTGCACGGCATCACTAGCCAGTGACCGTCCCAAAGCTGGTGATCATCGAGCCCACATTGCGATCCATTCCGACGACTGCACACGACTTTTTTCGGTAACCTTGAACAAGGGAGCCCGCGACCGTCAGGCTGAGGACTCACATGTAGCCGCACTGGTCATCGATTTCATCGCAGAAGCTTGCGGCATCGATAACGCGGCATCTGTCGAAAGCGGCGACGATGGCGATCTCACCGAACGGCAAGTTGAGCACGCTGATGAGTTATTGGTCGAACTGGCTCGACACAAGCGGTCGCATATCTGGTGGCAAGATGGCTTTCGATCGGACATCTCGGAAAAGCCCATTGGACTGCTGGCTGGTTCGTTCAATCCGCTGCATGAAGGACACCAAGAGATGCGCGAGGCCGCCGAAAGCGTTCTCGGACGGCCTGTCTACTTCGAGCTAACAGTGGACAACGCGGACAAACCACCACTCGACTTCATCAGCATCGCCACCCGAGTCGCTCAGTTCAAAAGCGTTCCGCTCGCCTTAACGAACGCACCGACTTTCCAACTCAAGTCAGAGACGTTCCCCGGCACAACCTTCATCGTCGGAGCCGACACAGCCGAACGCATCGTGATGCCCAAGTTCTACGAGTCAACCGGCGGAGTGGACACAGCCTTAAGCGGATTCCGAGACCAAGCCTGCCGCTTCCTCGTCGCCGGCCGAGAACGCAACGACGACTTCATCACGCTCAGCGACCTAGCCATCCCGACAGAGTTCGAAGACCTCTTCGTTGAACTCCCCGAGTCTGCCTTTCGCCGCGATTTGTCGTCAACAGAATTACGAGGAAAGAGCTGACAAATAGCTATTTTGAGGGTCTGCACTTATCCCGGAAAGACCTGCAAGCCGCCATCGACTCGCAGTACTTGTCCGCTGATGAATTGCGAATCGTCGGAGCAAAGAAAGGCCACCGCTGTGGCAGTCTCGATGGGGCGGCCGTATCGGTCCAGTGTGCCTTGCTCGACCAAGCGTTCTTCGTCGATGGGATGGATTCGCAAGAATCGCTCAGTGACGGTCGGTCCCGGGGCGAGGCAGTTAACGGGAATGTTGAAGGGCCGCAACTGATCGGCCAAGCAACGCGTGTACTCGTGAACTGCCGCTTTTGCTACCGAGTAAATCGCACCGGAAGCCCTGCCCGAGCAACCTGCGATGCTGCCGATGGTGATGATGCGGCCTTGCTTGCGCTGCATCATCTCGGGAGCGACCTCTCGGCAGCAATAGATGGTTGCTGTCAGTTTGCGATCCATCACGCTTTGCAAGTCGTCAGACGAGATGTTCAGACAGTCATCGTTTTCGGGGCGGCCACCTTTGCCAACCGCCGTGCCGCGAGCACCGATGTCTCCGCCGGCGCAGCAAATTAGGATATCGATGCGTCCCCAGTTGTTGCGGATCTCGTCAGCGATCCGCTTGACTTCGCTGGCGTCGGTGACGTCGCCCCAGACGGCCATCGTCTGATTGTCGACGCCTTCGATTTGATTGTCGGCCGCGATGTCATCAGCGACTTGCTGCATCGACTCGCCTTCACCGAAGGTCTTGGGACTATCCGGCCGAGTACCATGCACGGCGACGTTCGCGCCGCGAGAAAAAAGTTCGGACGCCATCACGCGGCCCAATCCTCGTGATGAGCCCGTGATCCAGATGACTTTGTCTTTCAGAGTGACTTGCTTATTCATTTGAGAACTGTGCCCTTTTTGCCGAAACGGTGCCGGCCCATTGGCTCGCTACAGGTGACTCGCTTATCATCTAAGGCTACCGACTTCGACCTGTTTTCAAAAGCACCGACAACCGAGATTCTCGACATGCAAGAACAAACACGACGACGATTCATGGTTTCGACGGCCGCTGCCGTTGCTGGCCTCTGTGTTTCACGGAATGTTCAAGCTGACCAAAGCAAGAAGCTCAAGGGCATGACTTTGGGCTTTAGTACTTACGGCATGAAAGTTCTGAAGACCGAAGCGGCCCTGGAGCACATCGCCAAGATCGGCTTTGATGCCGTCGAAATGACCGTTCGGGCGGATTGGGATTCCGCGCCCGGCAACATGGACGCCAAGCGTCGCACGTCGATTCGCAACCAGTTGAAAGATGGCGGGCTCGAGCTTTCGTCTTTTATGGAGCACCTTTATCCCAGTGACAACGATGCCGAGCATGCCAAGGGACTGGAGCGACTCAAAGGCGTGATTGAAATGGCCTACGATCTTTCACCAGACGACCCGCCATTGATTCAAACGGTGTTCGGTGGCCGCGACTGGGAGAAGCGAAAGAACATGTTCTTGGATCGGCTGGGAGATTGGGCCGAACTAGGAGAGAAAAACAAGATCGTATTCGCCATCAAACCGCACCGCGGCGGCGCCTTGTCCAAACCATCCGAAGCCGTGTGGCTGATTGGCCAGCTGAAGAACACTCCGTGGGTGCGCATGGTTTACGACTATAGCCATTACGCATTTAGGGACATGCCGATGGACGACACCATCAAGACGGCGCTCCCCATCACTGCTCACATCGCCGCCAAAGACACGATCATGAAAGACGGTCGAACACAATTCGTGTTGCCCGGAGAAAGCGGCAACTTCGATTTCAAGTCACTCTTGCAACAGTTCCACAAAGGCGGCTACCGAGGCGACATCAGCTGCGAAGTCAGCGGCCAAGTCTGGAGCCAAAAAGGCTACGATCCCATCGCGGCCGCGAAGACTTGTTATAAAAACATGTCGGCATACTTCCAGTCAGCGGGAGTTCCACGGCGACGTCTTGGCTGATGGCAAGACGCTGCTGGCTTTCTAGTGATCCGATGATTGTTGTGAGGATCAAGTCAGCAAACACGACACCAACAACACTGCCGAAGCCGGCGCGAGCGAATCATCAATCCGAACATTGCTGTTGGCAGCGCTTCGTGTGTTCGCGCGTTTCTATTTGTGTGCGGCGGTGTTCGTCGCGGCGGTCTCGGTCACACCGTTTATTCCGCGGAGCTACCGAGCTGGTTATTGGCTTGCCTGGATTATTGAAATCAGCTTGATCCTGACGCTGTTGATTCGTTGGGTGCCATGGCTAAAAGAGCGCTGGCAGCGTGTTTGGAAACTCATCCAAGTACCCTTCGATAGGGTCGCCATGCTTGTACTCCTCTTATCGATTGCCTTTTCGAAGCTATATTGGGATACCTACACAGAGAAAGCCGTCCCCCACGTTCGTGGGGAACGTGATGGCCATCCACTGACGAGGCCCGTCTATGATTCGCAACGTAACAATCTGACGAACGACAGTCGCGATAACAGACTGAATCAGTTTTTCACCATCTTCTATTTCCCCGCACACGTGATTGATCGAGAGTTCGTTCGCTGGGAACTTTGGCATCGTTGGTGACTCAGCGAACGGTGAATCGTCGATCCGAAACTCTTGGCGAGTTTCGTTGCGAGACTGTGGCTATCTCGTTTAACCCGCAGCCGAAGCCGAGGTCTTGTCATCACTAGACCTCGCCTGCGTCTACGGGTTAAACGAAAGAAACTACCGCTACTTTGAGAAACTGCGGAACCAGTATTGGAGCCCCACCATGAGACGCATTCTTGTTTCTACGACGACCGTTGGAGTCGTTGCTGTAGCGTTGTTGCTTTCGCAAACAGGTTTCGACTCGGCCAAGCAACCCAAGACCGATGCCGTTCACAGTTTCGGGGCCATTCAGCCAAGGTTGTCTGGCGATGGAAAGCAGGTTTGCTTTTCCTATCAAGGCAGCATTTGGACAATGCCGGTTTCAACCGGCAGCGCGATGACTGCGAAGCGTCTGACAAGTGGCGAAGGCTTCGATCTTGAACCGGCCTGGTCACCGGATGGCTCGAAGATCGCTTTCATGCGAACGCCAAATTACGGCACGGGATTGCTCACTATCGTTGACGCTAAGTCGGGCAAGGCCATCAAGCTACCTAACACGGTCGTCGTTCGCGGTACCGTTGTCTATTACAAGCTCGACTTTCATCCGGATGGAAAACGCATCTTGGGCGTCTTGAACGTTGATCAGAAGAACGTTGGTCTAGCATGGTACAACATCGAGACCGGTGATGTTCAGACGCTTATCGCCGATGTGCCTCGCTGGAGCCGTTTTGCTCTATCTCAAGACGGCAAGCAAATTGCCTACACCGAAACCATGGACGTCCAAGGTCAGCAAATGGGCAACGATGGACACGAGGCCGATGTCTGGTTGGTTTCGGCCAACGGTGGCGAGCCGCGAAAGTGCGGCCGGTTCTCGTCGCGCATCTTCGACCTGTGCTGGTCGGCCGACGGTGAATCGCTGTTCGCCACGACGGATGTTGGCGGCGTGCACAACGATGTCTGGGAAATCCCAATCGACGTCGACAAAGCTAGCATCGACGAAGCGTCAGCACGCAAGTTGACGTTCGGGCAAGCCGATGAAGATCGCCCCAGCGTCTCTCGCGACGGCCAGTGGTTGTTATATAGCGACAACCAACGAGGTCTGACCGCGTTAACCTCGCGACACTTACCTTCCGGTGTCAGCGAAACACTGACTGTTGCTGACTTCGACCATGGCGAACCGACAGGCACTTTTACCATCGATTGCGTTGATGCCGACACTCGCAACACCGTGACCGCTCGCATCAGCCTGAAACACGAAGGTGGCAAGTACTACTCGCCCATCGGAACATTGCCGCGAGTCCTCAAAGGCTTCGGCCACTTCTATTGCGATGGCAAGCAAACGTTGACAGTTCCCGCCGGAAAGTATCGGCTGAAGGCTTTTCGAGGTCCCGAATACAAAGTCACCGAGTACAACTTTGAGATCAAACCGGGGCAAAACGATCACCGAGAAGTTCACTTGAACCGTTGGGCTCATCCGCAGAAAGACGGCTGGTACTCGGGCGAAAACCACATTCACGCGAACTATGGATATGGCGAATGGTACAACTCGCCGGAAACGATGGCGCGGCAATCCTCGGGCGAGAACATCAATGTGTCGAACTTCGTGGTTGCAAATTCCGACGGCAACGGCACGTATGACCGCGAGTTCTTTCGAGGCGGCGTGGATCCGAACTCTCGCAAGGATTGCATTCTGTATTGGAACCAAGAGTTCCGCAGCACGATTTGGGGACATCTCACATTGGTGAACTTGAACCAGTTGGTCGAACCGATCTACACGGGTTTTAAGAACACGACGAATCCGTGGGACATCCCAACGAACTCGGACATCGCCGACAAGACACACTGGCAAAACGGATTGGTCAACTACACGCACGTGGCCCAAAACCCAGCCGATCCATATCAAAACCCGTACACGGGCAAAAGCATTCCAATCGATGTGGCTCTGGGCAAGATCGATACGCTCGATCTCAATGCGACCTACGCGGGCACAACCGTGCTCTGGTACAAGCTGCTGAATTGCGGTTTCCGCCTGACGGCTTCGGCAGGCACGGATTGCTTCCTCAACCGAATCCGCAGCCGCGTGCCGGGCGGAGACCGCGTCTACGTCAAGATCGACCGTTCCCTAACCTACAAGAAGTGGATCGAGGGCCTGCGATCGGGCCGTTCGATTGTTTCCAACGGACCGATGCTGAAGTTCACTGCTAATGACAAGGGCATCGGTTCAACCCTCAAGATCGATTCAAGCTCGGTCGTTAACATTATCGCCGAGGCCCGGGCCAACTTCCCGATGCAAAAACTGGAAGTGCTCTATAACGGAAAGGTCATCCGTGAGGTCACGCTGGACGGAGACAAGCTAGCAGCAAAAATCGCTGACGGGCTGAAGCTGAAACGCAGCGGTTGGATCGCGGTAAGGGCTTACGGACCGACGACCATCGATCATCCCACCAGCCAGCTTTATGCTCACACGAGCCCGATCTATGTCGTCGTTGACGGTAAACCAGCAGGGTCTCGCGAGGACGCCGAATACTTCCTCAAGTGGATCGATCGCCTCTCGCTTGCCGTGCGTTTGCGAGACCGCATTCCGACCGACGAACTACGCAAGCACGTCGATTCTCAATTCGACGCCGCTCGCGACGTCTACGCCGACATCGCTGAAAAGTTCGAGTGACCCGCGAGATAGAGAAGCCCGGCTTTTGCGAAAAGCCGGGCTTCTAGTCTTACGACCAACTGGCCAGATCCTTGTGGCATATGCTTTCATCCGGTTAAACTCGACGAACGATAAACGCCTACAAACTTCCTTCGCATAGGAGTACTAAAATGACTCGCCAATCACGTCGTGAGTTTCTTGAGAATTCCATGTTTGCCGCAGTCGCCGCAACGGCAGCCGCCAGTCCTGTTGCTTCGCAAGCCGCCGATCGAGAGGGCTCGAAGAGTCCCAACGAACGCTTGCGGGTCGCCGTGCTCGGAGTCAATGGCCGAGGCCGCTCGCACATCAGTGGCTTCTTGCCGCGAGCCGACTGCGAGATCGCCGCGATCGTCGATCCGGACGAGAACGTTGGCTTGACCAAAGGCGTCAAGAACGTCTTCGATCGAACCGGCAAAAAACCAGCTCTCTACAAGGACATGCGTGAGGTCTTCGACGACAAATCGATCGACATCGTCAGCATCGCCACGCCCAACCATTGGCATTCGCTGGCCGCAATCTGGGCCGTTCAAGCCGGCAAAGACGTTTACGTCGAGAAACCCATCAGCCACAACGTGAACGAAGGCCGCCGAGTTGTCCAAGCTGCTCGCAAGCACAACCGCATGGTCCAAGCTGGCACACAATGCCGCACGATTGCTGGAACTCGGGAAGCAATCGAGTTCGTTTTGGCCGGTGGCATCGGTGAGGTCAAGTTGGCTCGCGGGCTGTGCTACAAGCCGCGGGGAAGCATCGGACCAAAGGGCAATTATGATGTGCCCGCTGGCATCGACTACGACTTGTGGCTCGGCCCGGCACCAAAAATGGAAGTCACCACGCGGCGCCGCTTCCACTACGATTGGCATTGGCAATACGATTACGGAAATGGCGACCTTGGCAACCAAGGTATCCATCAAATGGATATCGCTCGTTGGGGACTGGGCGTCGACACAATCGGCGACAGCGTGATTGCTTACGGTGGTCGACTGGGATATGTCGATGCCGGCAACACGGCCAACACCCAAGTCTCGGTTCATACGTGGGGAGACAAGACCTTGATCTTTGAAACCCGCGGCCTGAAGACAAGCGGCCTCTCACCACAGTCCGACGTCGGTGGATCAAAGATCGGCGTGATCTTTTACGGCACCAAAGGCTATGTCGTCCAATACCGATACACTCACTCGGCCGCCTTCGATTTGGACGGCAAAATGATCAAGGAGTTCAAGGGCGGCAGCGATGCCGATCACTACAACAACTTCATCGCCGGCGTTCGCAGCCGCAAGCATGAAGACTTGAACGGCGAAGTCGAGAAGGGTCACATCTCCAGTGCACTGTGTCACTTGGGCAACGTGTCCTATCTGCTTGGCGAAACGGTCGACGCCAAGGAAGCCAGCCGTCGACTGGATGGCAACGATGCCGCAATGGAAACCTTCGATCGCACCGTCCAGCACTTGGTCGACAACGGTGTTGATCTGGGCAAGACTCCGCTGCGATTCGGCGCACCAGTCAAGATCGACGGAAAGGCCGAAGCAGCCACCGGCGAGATGGCCAAAGCCGCCAACGCCATGTTCACTCGAGAATACCGAGCCCCGTTCGTCGTGCCGGAAGAAAAGGCACTCTAAGCGAACTGCTTGTAAGTTCAAAAGTCCGGCTTCTTCCTGAAGCCGGGCTTTTTTTGAATGTCCAAGGTCGAACAAGGAATGTCCAAGCTCGAAGTCAGCATCCTTTTCATGACACTTCAAACTTGGACATTCCTTGTTCGACATTGGACATTCGATTGAGTCATCTACCTCGCGTGCACAGAAACAATCATTGCCCACGCTTCGCCACGCGTTCTTTCGCGGCGGTCAGCACTTCTTGAATCGATACCGGTTGACCACCGCGGCGTTTGCTCTCATGCGCGGCTTCCATGAAGGCCCACAGCTCGATAGTTTCGCTCGGCGGAATCGGTAGCTTGCGCGTCTTGTAGAACTTGGCCATCTCCGTCGCGACGCCCTCATAGCCTTTGTAACGGCTTTGGGGAACGACCCCGTTGACGGCAGCTGGATAGCCGTATTTGCCAGCCTTAGCCACTCCCTTGTCACCAAAGACCAGTGCGCTGTACTTGATGGCGCCTTTGCGGATGCCTCGATAAGTTCCGATTCGGCCGTCTTTCCAAACACCCGTCACTAGTTCGGCGTCGTCCGTTGAAGATCGCGTGACCGTGACCGCGCCGGGTCCCATGATTGTGTACAACGTCTCGAAGCTGTGAACCGCATGCCAGAAGAAGTCGGGATGGTGGTCAACCAGTGGGCAGCCGCCATACACATTGCAGCCAGTAACCTTGCCCACCTCGGGATGATTTCGCATCCCAATGAAGCCCGGGCTATATCGATGCTGCGAGCAAGAAAACAATGGCGTCTTGTTCTTCTCGGCAATTTGAAACATCTCGATGACGTCATCCAATGACGCGGCCATCGGACGGCCGATGTAAGTTGGCTTCTTCGCTTCGAGTGCTTTGCGAGCAACATCAAAGTGCGCGCGACCATCAAGCGACATGATCATCACGACATCGGATTGCTGCAGCACCTCATCAATGGAATCGACGATCTTGACGCCTTGGTCGATCAGTCGAGGCCGCCAGCGTTCAATGTCCTCCAGCGTCTTGGGCAAGTCTTTGCTACCACCCGCCCACCCAGCAACGACGCGTAACCCAACCAAGTCCGTGTTGTCAGCGGGCGGCTTGTGAAACAGTGAAGTAAAGGCAAGTGCCTGGTAGCTATCAAATCCCAAGATACCAACCTTCACCGGGTCATCCGCTTGAGCCAACATGGCTGGACACAAAACCAACACTACCAACAACACGCGTGTCACTAACTTCATTTGCATCGATGTCTCCTATAGTCGTTTCTTGACTCTTGTTCCTCGACTCTTGTCTCTTTCAATTCGCAGACCGCCCGCAACTACACCCGGTTGCGATCGGAAACGGATAGCTGATTCCGTTGCCTACCAATCGCCAGTAAAAGTTGGGGACCGTTGACTTGTCCAATTCAGCCATCGTCTTGGCGATGAAAATGCGACCGTTCGCAACCGTCAGCTGCACACGTTCTGAGTGCTGAATGTTCTTCGTCGGATCGGCTCCTGGCTCCATGACCAAGATATCCGCAAGCTTTCCAACTTCCAGCGAACCAAGATCACCGTTCAGCCCAACGTACTTGGCCCCGTTCAACGTTCCGCATTGAAGCGCTTTCATGGGTGTCATGCCGCCTTGGACGAACATCCACATTTCCCAGTGAGTTGACAGGCCGTTCATCTGGCCATGGCCGCCGGCTTGGACGAGTCCGCCTTCGTCGACGACTTGGCGAGCAATCTCGGCGACTCGGATGTGGTTGTAATCTTCAGGCGGAGACTTCTGTCGGCGCCGCGAACGCGGGTTTAGGATGTGCGGCGGGATGAACGCCTTCAATCGAGGATGCTTCCACAAGTCGCCGTGTTCATACCAAAACTTCTCGCCGGAAAGGCCTCCGTAAGCAACGCTTAATGTCGGTGTGTAGCCAACCTGCGTGTTTCTCCAAAGGTCCATCACATCGTCGTACGCACTTTGCACGGACAACGTGTGTTCGATACCCGTGTGACCATCGACGATCATGTTCATGTTGTGCATGAACGTCGCGCCGCCTTCGGGGACGACCATCATCTTCAGTTGCCGCGCGGCTTCGATGACTTGCTGCCTTTGGTCGCGGCGTGGCTGGTTGTAGCTCTTGACGGAAAAGGCACCGACGGCCTTCATCCGCTTTAGATGAAACAACGCGTCGTCAAGGCTTTCGACCTCGGCCTTGTAATTGCCAGCAGCACCATAAAGAATGCGGCCCGTCGAAAAAGTTCGCGGCGCCACGGTCAGTCCCACTTTCGTCAATTCGCTAGCGGCAAAGATTGCCTGCGTATCATTCGACGGATCGTGGACTGTCGTCACGCCAAAGGAAAGTCGCGCGTAATCGACCCAGTTCTTTTGCGGTGTGATCCCCGATGTTGCCTGAACCCCATGTGCGTGCGTGTCGATAAATCCGGGCAAGATCGTCTGACCGTTGACACGGATGGTACGAATCCCCTGAGGAAGTTCAACGCTTGCCCTGGGCCCAATCGCTTTGATGCGATTCGACTCGACAACAATAACGCCATCTTCAATCACACCCGCTTTGCCCATCGTGACGATGCGGCCACCGACCAACGCGAACGAACCACGCGGTCTTGCGTGCTTGGCTCGAAATCCGATTCGAGTCGGTTTCAATTCAGACTTCGAATCCTCATTCGCCGAGTCCGATAAGTCGCTCGTGTACAGATCAGCCCCAAGCGACCAATGCAGCCGCTTGCTACCCCCCGAAAAGTGAATCCAGTCACCCGCTTGAGAACTCAATTTGCGAACAGGCAGTCCCGTGAACTTCGGACCGATCACAACAGGTTGGCCCGTCTTCACGAAGGGGGCTAAGTAGACGTTGTAGCGCTCAATGAAGGCGATCTGTTTGCCGTCCGGCGAAATGCGGAAGTCGGTCGCCCATTTGCTCGAGTAATGTTGGCGCGATTCGTTTCCGCTCAGATCGACCGAGAACAGCTCGCGGTTATCGGCATCTTTGGCGAACTTCGCCGATTGCAGGAAAACTCGATCCGAGCTTGCTGCAAACTGTGGCCGTCCACCTTTCTTGGCAATTCGCTTTGGTTGGCCTCCGCTGACCGACACGGCGTAGACGCCGGGTTCGTGCGAGTACAACGGTGAACGCAACAGGCCGCCGCTGGAACGCTCGAAGACAACAGTCTTTCCATCGGGCGAGAGCACGGGATTCAGGTAATGACCGGGCCTGATGGTGATGACACGATTCTGTTGAGGCTTGCCCACCGAGGCGATTCGAATCGATCCCAATCCCTGATCATTCCAAGTGGTGTAAACAATCTGTCGACCGTCGCGCGACCAGCTTGGACAGAACTCGAATTCATTGGTTTGATTTGTCAGCCGCTTGGGCGAGCCATTCGGCAAATCACGAATGTAGAGATGACCGAGTGCTTGAAAGACCACTTGCTTGCCGTTTGGCGAGGTGGTTACCCAACGAAGCATTTTGACGTCGAAGTCATCCGGTGCCACATCGACTGGGAACCGCACGCTCTTGGCAATCTTTCGAGTGTCCTTGATGCGAAACGGGATGACAGTTTCCGAACCGTCGGCAATGTTGATTCGTCGAATCTTGCCTTTAGCCCAAAGCACGATCGATTTGCCATCGGGCATCCAAGCAAACGCGGGATAGACACCGTGAATGGCCCACGTTTCTTGCATGTCGCGCTCTAGTCGATCGTAGACCATTTTCACGGCCCCAGATCCAACGTGAAACAGATGCAAGCCAGTCTTCGGGCCGATGCGGCGGACGAAAGCGATCAACTTGCCATCCGGCGATGGCGTCGGTCGACAAGCTCCGCCGGGACCGGAGATATAAGTTTCGGTGTCTCCCGTATCCAGGTCCACTCGCTTAATGGTGTAGATTTGCCCGTTCGAATCCTTGTCATACTGAAACGTGTCACCAGGGGTCGTATCTTGGGAGTAGTACAGATATCGGCCGTCGGGAGAAAAGATCGGCTCGTTGACGTCTTTTTGGTCGTTCGGTCGCTTGGTCAATTGAACGCCGGCCATCGACTTCAACCGCGCGGCGTCGCGGTGGTACATCCACATCTCGCCCGCTCCCAACGACCGCCGACTGGTGAAATGCTTGCGGGCGACGATATATTGATCATCGGGCGACCAGTTTGGTCCATTCACCAAGCGGAACGACTCATTGCTAACTTGCTTTAGTTCTTTCGTTTCCCGATCGATCGTCCAAATATTGTCGCCGGCCTTGCCACCCTCGCCGTTGCGATCGCTGGTAAAGGCAATCAGCTTGCCATCGTTGCTGAACCGAGGCTGCATGTCCCAGGCGATTCCCGATGTGAGTTTCTCGGGCGAGGCATCCTTGCCAGCAGCACCATTGATCGGCATCACATACAAATCGCCCAAGAGATCAAACACAATCTCGTGACCCTTTGGATGAACGTCGATCGTCATCCAAGTTCCCTCGGTCACCTCAATCGGCTGATCACGCCAAGGCCCCGGCGGCGACTCGATGGACCACTTCTTTGAATCGTCAGTGCTCTCGGACTTGGACTCCTCTTTAGCCAAGCTTGGCTTTGCCGGTTCAGCGGTCTTCTTCTCGTCGGCAAGACCAACACTCAACAACAAGGCGAAAGCAACGCTGAAGATCAAAAATGTTTTGTGTGTTCTCATGACGTTGTCCTCAAGATGATCATCATAGTGGCCGTCTCTCTCCGAGAGACGAGCCTTGTTATGACGCTTTACTCACAAGGGCGCTTTGCTTTTGGTTGAAATCCACTCGCAAAGGCTCATCACTCGGAGAGTGATGGCTACTTTGTAACCGAAAACCGATGAATCGTCACCGAGTGAAACTTTTCACCGGGGCGAAGTACCGTGCTGGGGAAATTCGGTTTGTTGGGCGCGTCGGGATGGTGTTGGGTCTCTAGGCAGAGGCCTCCGTATTTTCGGTAGATCGCGCCGCCGCGGCCGTCGACTTTGTTGGCGTGGATTGTTGTGTAGAACTGAGCTCCGGGTTCGGTTGTCAGCACTTCCAACACTCGGCCAGATCGAGGTTCGGTGACCTTGCCCAATAGGCGCGGCGAGGTTTCTTTCGCATCTCGATCGGGCAAGATGACTTGGTGATCGTAGATCATGGGTTGCTCGCGAATCCTTGAACCGATCGTTCGCTCTTTGCGAAAGTCGAACGGCGTTCCAGCAACTGGCGCGATCACGCCTGCGGGCACTCCGTCCTTGTCGACGGGCAAGTAGCGGTCGCAGTTCAATTGCAATCGATGATCCAGCACGTCTCCCGAATCGTGCCCCGCCAAATTGAAGTACGAATGGTGAGTCAAGTTGACGTGCGTGGTCTTGGTTGTTGTTGCCGAGTACTCGATCGCCAATTCGTTCTTTTCGTTCAGCGAATAAGTCACGGTCGTGTCGAGCTTACCGGGATAACCTTCCTCGCCATCAGCGCTGACATATTTAAAGTGAATTCCGACGCGTCCCTTTTCGGTGAACGGTTTGGCTTTCCAGACAACTCGATTGAATCCCACGACGCCGCCATGCAAATGATGGTTCACCAAGAAGTTTTTAGCGAGCCGGTATCGCTTTCCGTCCAGAGTGAACTCTCCGTTCGAGATGCGATTGGCGACGCGGCCAACCGTGCAGCCGGCGAAGATGGGGTCCTTCAAGTAACCGTCCAAGTCGTCGTAGCCCAACACAACATCGGCGCGTTTGCCGTCGCGGTCGGGGACAAGGAGCGAGGTCAAAGTTGCACCGTACGAGATTAAGCGAGCCTCGATGCCCTTCGAGTTCCTCAGTACAAACTCTTCGACCTTCTCGCCGCCGGGCGTCTTTCCATAGTCCTTGGGACCGATTACTTCGAGGGATGTTGCGGCTGCTGCCGGCACTTGCGAAACCAAGTAAGCCAGCACGTCCCGCAATTCATCAGGTTTGCGAACCAGACCGGCGGGCATGGGCGAGATTTCTTGAATCTTGCGCTGTTCGATCTTCGACTTGGCGATCTTGATCCGCTTGGCTTCGGCGGTAAGAAGTTCGATCGCGTCGCTGGTTTCACTGAGCAGCAATCCGCTCTTCGAGTCGCCGTCGTCAGTCACCACAAGCGTTGATCGAAACACTGGCGAGAACTTCCGGCTTGGCAACAACACCGACTCCACAAGATAAGGAATCGTGAATCGACGACCGGCGCCGGCCAAACTGGGACCGCCTTGAACGGCGACACTCTTGTCGATGCTATGACACTTGGCACAGCCAATACCGTCGACGCCGAATAGCTTTCGACCGCGTTCGGCATCGCCCTTCTTGGCCGCTTCCATCCAATTCACGTTTAGCAGCGCTTGTGGGATTTTCGCGTTGGGATCAGTCGACGCTTGCGCCAATCGGTTCGCGAGGCCCTTTTCGTCAAACCGATCGGGCAGCGAACTTTTGACCGATCGCGATAACGAACGGTAGTGCAAGTACAAGTTATGCTCGTCAGCAATATTCCTTACTCGAATCAATACATCGTTATTGCCAGCCTGCAAGTTCAAATAGACAACGTCTTGCAAAGGCAACCCACCCCGCTCAACATCCAAATCGTGGACCAATTCGCCGTTCAGCCAGACTCGGATTCCGTCGTCTGAACCGGGAGCAAGGAGTGCTTGCTGAGCCCGCGGGCTGATCATGCGGAAGTAGAGATAGACCGAGTGGCCGTCGGTCTTGCCAAACTTCTTGTGGAAGTCAAACATCCGATCGCGCCGCATTCGTTGCCACTCGATCGATTTGTCGCCTTTTGAGTACTTAGCACTCAGGTTGATGGCTGATAACTCGGGAGCGTGCTTGGTGGCGAATCCCTTGCCGGCATCATCGAAAGGTCCCGCGACCCACAATTCTGGCGGACTGTCGATTGGGGCTCTGACCAAACGCTCGCGCTGATTTTCCCTCCGGACTTCTTGAATCTTTGCCTCAGAGCGGTCGTCGCGAAGCAGCGACAAGAAGTAAGCAGCCTGCAGACGAACCGATTCTGCTGGATCGTCAAGCTGTGTCAACAAGATGGCGAACAGTTTTTCTTGGCTCTTCGAATGCTGACCGGCTTTCCAATGTTCTGCCAGCGTGAACAAGCCGACTCGGCCGTGCTTGCGGAGGTCGACCTTTTCCGTTGCGTAATCGATTAAGTATGGCTGCTCGTTGGGGTACGGCTGCAAAGGCAACTTTTCTGACAACGGCGCGGTGGCTGGAAGTAGTGTCAGCTTGGCTCCCGTCGCCAAGACACCGGCAAGTCGCGTGGCTGGATCGTCTGATTGGCAAAGCTGATTCAATTGTTCGTCTGTCGCACGCCGCGCCAGCAGAATCGTGGCGGCTTGGCGAAGATACGTATCGTCGCTGCGCGCGGGACCTTGGATGATTTCATCAGGGACGGCTGCGTCTGTTTCGAACCAACCGGTCACGCCAGCCAATTGAATCTGAGGATCGTCGTGCTTGATGGCCGCTTTCAGCGTATCCGGCAGCGACTTCGTTTTGGGAAAGAATTCGGTGGCGGCGCGAATCGCTTGCAATTTGAATTCGGTAGTGAAATCGCCGTTTTGCAAAAGATTCGTCAGCCCGGCAACAATGCGATCGACAACAATGCCATCGACGCTGGCGTCGGTTGTGTCCTTGAGATACGCGCCAGCCAACCAAGAGACGCGGCCGCCGGTTGGAGTAGTTTGGATCACATCTTGGGCGATTGCTTTGACGGCTTGTTTGCGTGTTTCGGGGTCTCTTCGCAGCAGCTCGATGTGGGCGCGTCGAGATCGCCAAGACGATTCGCTTGCCAACTCTTGCCCTAAGACGACGGGCGTCGCGTTGGTCAAGTCGACCACCTGGAATGGGTGCGAGTCATCGTCGTCAGCGCGAGTGATCATGACGAGGTCGCTGGGGTAAGTCGGCGAGCCCTCGTTGTGAGCCATATAGGCTAACGTGGCGAAGATGCGTCCGCCCCGGCCAATGGCGACTCCCACGGGCCGCGTTGTGTCGAGGCCTTGGAACAGTACTTCTTCTTTCGCGGTGAAGCTGGCACCGCGACGTTTCAGCGGATAACGCGTGATGGCTCGAGTTCCCCATCGAGCCACCAGCAGGTTGTTGCGGTACTTGGCGGGAAAATACTCTTCGTCGTAGTAAGTTTGACCAACCGGCACGGCCCGTCCCATGTCGGGAACAATGGTCTCGAGCAAATCGGCTCGATCCGGCGTCATGCGAGCCATCCAACCTCGCGGCCAGCCAAAGTCGGCTTGCGGCGTGACGTGAATCAGTTTCCCCGGAACGTAGTCCGTCGGCAGGCCTTCGTGGTCGTTGTCGTTACAAAACAGATTCCAATGCCGATCGAATACCAAACCGCAGCTATTGCGTGTTCCACCAGCCACGACCTGTAGGTTGCTGCCATCGGGCTTGCAGCGAAAGATGCCGCCGACACCGGTGTAAGGCGTCTTGGTGCCTTCCGGCTGGCTCAACATCGTCCAATGCCCCCAATGGTCCGGCCGCGAGTAGTCTCCATAAAAAACCAACAAGTCGCCCATCGAGATGTACAAGTCGCCTTCGGGCCCCCAGGCGAGGCCGTGGAATGCTTGATGCACGTGCCAGTCCGGCGGCCCCCAAATCAAACGCTTCGGCTTCAGCGCCTTGCGTTTGGTGACCGCGTCCTCGAACAAGTACAGTGCTGTCAGCGTCAAGACATAGACGTCATTGCCGCGAAGCTCGATGTCGTAAACCCAAGAATGCTCCGGAAAGCGATACAGCTCCTGCCGAGCCTCGTAGCCGCCTTTGTCATCGGGTTCGTAAACGAACAGTGCCTCTCGACCGCCGACAAACAGTCTTCCCATCGAATCAGCACGCATCGAAAGAAAAGATTCCGTCGGCGACGAGTCGATCTTCACCACTTTCAGGTCTGGATCGCTCAACCGATACTTTTCGTCGTCAGCAGCAAGAAGCGACGAGCTAAGCGTACAAAACAAGACTATGCAGCCGACACGTTGAAAGCTCATGGGGGATCTCTCTGACAACAACCTATTGACGTGGGTCGAATCGCGATTGTAACGCTGTCGAGGTCGCGGCGAAAGAAGCCAGTGCGTGATGGACAGCGCCTTAAGAGTCGTAGTCGAATTGTTCTGAAGCCCGTCGTCTAAGACGGATTAGAGCAACTTACCTTTATCTGTTCCCAGAGTTTGTGGTAGAGGGCGGTTTTTCCTGAAGGAGAAATCATGGGCCCACTGTCGATGGATCTTCGAAAGCGGATAGTTGCTGCCTATGAAGCAAGAGGAGTTAGTTACCGGAAAGTCTCT